>NZ_LGCW01000207.1:0-334 GCF_001279365.1 Streptomyces sp. NRRL F-5755
CCAGCGACTGCGCGAAATCCGCGGCCACCTCCACATTCGCCCGGAAGCGCTCGGATTCGGGGCCGGGCAGGGACAGGGCGCCGCGGTCGGGGCCGGGCAGCTGCCCGGCGTAGAAGTTCAGGCCCACCAGCCGGGTGCCGGCCGCGCGCAGCGCCTGGCGCAGGGCGTCCAGCTGCCGCTGTGCGGGGACCGGGGCGTCGGTCCAGGGCCACCACAGCTCGACCGCGGTGAACCCGGCCGCGGCGGCCGCCGCCGGGCGTTCCAGCAACGGCAGCTCGGTGAACAGGATCGACAGATTGACATCGAAACGCGCCTCGGAGAAGCCCATGAGGGA
>NZ_LGCW01000208.1:0-334 GCF_001279365.1 Streptomyces sp. NRRL F-5755
GCCGAAGTGTATGGACGCAACCGGGGCTTCGGTCGCCTGCGGGGAGTGTCCCCCTGCACACCCCCTCCCGTCGGTTCGGCGAGTGCGGGCCGGTGGGGGGAGGGGGAAAAGAAGCCGGGTGCGCGCCCCCCATGAGGTGAGGCGCGCCGGGTGTAGGCGCAGGGCCCCGGGCGCCTCCGCGTCATGCGGAGGCGGCCGCGGGGTGTGTAAAAGACCCCCGCCACGGCGGCGGGAAAGCCGCGTACGGCGCGGGCTCGGGGACACGTAGGGGTCTCCCCGCAGGCGACCGAAGCCCCGGTCGCGTCCATACATTTCGGCCGCTCCAGGCAACGAG
>NZ_LGCW01000209.1:0-327 GCF_001279365.1 Streptomyces sp. NRRL F-5755
CGCGATGGCTCCGGCCACGGCGACGGTGATGCCGCTGACCGCGCGGGCCGCGCTGCTGCTGCTCAGCTGGAGCCGGCGGGCGGCCAGCTGCCAGGGGACCGGGCCGCCCTTGAAGCGCGCCACGACCGCTTCCACCAGCCAGGGCAGCAGCATGGTCAGGCCGAGCAGCGTCAGCACGGCGCCGCCGCCGATCAGGTACGTGTTGACGGAGCCGGTCTTCCTGTCGACCGTGCCGAACGCCGCCAGGATCGCCAGCCCGATGACCGGGATCGGCAGCCGCCACCACAGCCGCCGGCGGCGCGGCACCGCGCTGCGCACGACGCCCAG
>NZ_LGCW01000210.1:0-327 GCF_001279365.1 Streptomyces sp. NRRL F-5755
GTGCGGCGGGGATGAGTCGGTGTTGGTGGTGCTTGTGCATCACATCGCCGCTGATGGGTGGTCGTTGGGGCCGTTGTGGCGGGATGTGGTGGTGGCGTACGAGGCGCGGAGGAGCGGGAGGGCGCCTGCGTGGCGCCCGCTGCCGGTGCAGTACGCGGATTTCGCGCTGTGGCAGATGTTGGACGGCAGTGCGGGGCAGGCAGAGTTCTGGCGTGCCGAACTGGCGGATTTGCCGGGCGAGTTGGCGCTCCCGTATGACCGTCCGCGTCCTGCCGCTCCGGATCACCGGGGCGCGACGGTGCCGTTCCGCTGGGATGCGGAGTTGCA
>NZ_LGCW01000211.1:0-327 GCF_001279365.1 Streptomyces sp. NRRL F-5755
TGCAACTCCGCATCCCAGCGGAACGGCACCGTCGCGCCCCGGTGATCCGGAGCGGCAGGACGCGGACGGTCATACGGGAGCGCCAACTCGCCCGGCAAACCCGCCAGTTCAGTACGCCAGAACTCTGCCTGCCCCGCACTGTCGTCCAACATCTGCCACAGCGCGAAATCCGCATACTGCACCGGCAACGCGTCCCACTCAGGCGCACCACCACCCCTCCGCGCCTCATACGCCACCACCACATCCCGCCACAACGGCCCCAACGACCACCCATCAGCGGCGATGTGATGCACAAGCACCACCAACACCGACTCATCCCCGCCGCAC
>NZ_LGCW01000212.1:0-319 GCF_001279365.1 Streptomyces sp. NRRL F-5755
GCGGTACGGGATGTGTGCGGTGCCGGTGGGGGTGTTACGTCGGTACGAGGGTGTGTCGGCGGATCGGGGGCGTGTTGTTGGGGGCGGGGCGTACCGTCGGGCGGGGCCGTAGCGTCGGAACGGGACGGTATCGTCGGGACGGGGCCGTATCGCCGAGACGTGTTCGTGCCGACGAGACGTGTTCGTGCCGACGAGACGAGGCCGTAGCGCCTGAACCGCATCCGTATCGGCGGGGGGAAGCGAAACGCCCAACCCCACCCCATCCCCCCGGGGCGGGGAACCCCCCCCGAACCACACACCTAACGACGGGCCCAAGCCG
>NZ_LGCW01000213.1:0-315 GCF_001279365.1 Streptomyces sp. NRRL F-5755
GCTGTACGACCCCGGGCTGCGATCGCCGGGCGTGCGCCGCGCCTCGTCGGACAGCCGCGGCGCCTCGGCCGTCCGCGGCGTCACCGGGACCGTCGGGGAACCCTTCACGTGGGCCGCGGAAAGGTGGGCGACTCGTATCGCGGGCATTACGCCGCCCGGGAAGGTGGCGCGGCCCACCCGCCCCGACGGACCCCCCCAAAACCCAAAGGGCGTCGTTACGAGCCACTATCCGCCGCACCCCGCCTTCCTGGACCTGTGCGACGAGCTGGGCCTGTGGGTGGTCGAGGAGTGTGATCTGGAGACGCACGGTTTCGG
>NZ_LGCW01000214.1:0-308 GCF_001279365.1 Streptomyces sp. NRRL F-5755
CCCGGCTTCGCGGAAGGCGCGGGCAGATAGCTCTCCCCCCCGCCCCTTGGGGGCCCGCCCCCCCCACCAATGACGGGGGGGGTGGGGGTCCCCCGAAAACCCCCCCCCCCCGCCGCGTCAGTGCTCCGCGTCCATCAGCCGGAACAGGTCCTCGTCGCTGGCCGACGTCAGGTCCAGGGGCCCGCCGACACCGGTGTCCGTACCGCCGTCCCGCCCCGCCGCCATCGCCTTCAGCCGTGCCGCCGCCTCCGCCGAGACCTCCGCGCCGGCCGTGAGCAGGGACTCCAGCTCGGCCACGACCGAGTCCA
>NZ_LGCW01000215.1:0-302 GCF_001279365.1 Streptomyces sp. NRRL F-5755
AGTCCAGCCAGTGGCGGGGCACCCGGGGCCGGCGGCAGGGGCGGGGCTTGACCGTGGAGGGCCCCTTCTTGTTCTAGCCGGGCCGCAGGGGGCGGGACAAACCCGCTTTCAGCCAAGGGGGGTTTCGTCCGCCCCGCGGGGCCCCGCCAGGACAGGGGGGGCCCCCCCACGCGCAAGTTCCCCCCGGCCGGCCGGCCCGGGGGGCCCCGCCACTGGCTGGACTTCCACCGGCGCGGCGACGACGAACTCCGCCTGGAATCGGACTGGTCGGGCGAGCGGCAGGTGCTCTCGGCCTCGCTGAC
>NZ_LGCW01000216.1:0-301 GCF_001279365.1 Streptomyces sp. NRRL F-5755
ACGCCGGAGGACGATACGGAGTCTTGGCATCCGATTCGGGCGCTGTTGCGCTGCCGCTGATCGCGGCGGTTTTGGGGGGGCTGGACCGCGCTTCGCGCGGATACGCATTGGGTTTTTTGTGGGGGGGGGGGGCGCAGGGGGCCATCTCCTCGGCGCCTGGAGCGGCCGAAGGGTATGGAGGCAACCGGGGCTTCGGTCCCCTGGGGGGGGTGTCCCCCTGCCCACCCCCTCCCGTCGGTTTGGCGAGTGCGGGCCGGTGGGGGAGGGGAAAGAAACCTGGTGCGCGCCCCCCATGAGGTGA
>NZ_LGCW01000217.1:0-25977 GCF_001279365.1 Streptomyces sp. NRRL F-5755
CGGTGGAACCCTGCGGCCGCCCGCCCCCGTCCCCCGCCGCTCACCCCTGTTGTCCGCATCCGGCATGTCCGTCACCGTTCCGTGTCCCGACCGATCATTCGGTTGCTGAGTGCGGTCCAAGTAATCAGCGGGCGGCGAACGCGTCAAGGGGCGTGACGTGGTCGCACGCGGGTAGCTTCGAGCGCATGAGTGACGTTCAGAAGGTGCAGGTCGGCGACGTCCGCTTGGCGTACCGGTGCTGGGGTGACGCGGACGCGCCCCCGGTGGTGCTGCTGCACTGCCTCGGCGAGGACGGTGAGGACTGGCGCGGCGTGGTCGGCCAGCTCGCCACCACCCACCGGGTGTACGCGCTGGATCTGCGCGGGCACGGCGCCAGCGACCGGCCGGGGGAGTACGGCTTCGATCGCTGGTGCGACGATGTGGCCGGGTTTCTCCAGGAGTTGCGTCTGGGGCCCGTGGCGCTCATCGGCCACTCGCTCGGCGCGATGGTCGCGCTGCTGCTGGCCGCCGCCCGGCCGGAGCTCGTGGAACGGCTGGTGGTGGAGGAAGCGGCGCCGCCCCGGCCGGGCGATCCGCCGCAGGAGGTGCCGGAGCCGCCGCCGGGGCCGCAGACGTTCGACTGGCAGGCGAAGGTGGCCGTGGTGGCGCTGCGCAACGCGCCGGACCCGGCGTGGTGGGAAGCGCCGGCGAAGATCACCGCACCGACCCTGGTGATCGCGGGCGGCCCCACCAGTCACATCCCGCAGCAGCACCTCCACGACATGGCCGAACGCATCCCGGACTGCCGCCTCGTCACGGTCGAGGGTGCGGGGCACCTCGTCCACGAGGAGCGTCCGCTGGAGTACCTGGACGCGGTCCGCACCTTCCTGGTCCCCGGCCCCTGAGCCGCGACGGGCCGGGGCGGGGCAGGGGCGGAGGCGGTCCTGCCGTACGGATGCCGGGGGCGGGCCTGTCGTACGGGCCCCGGGAGCGGGCCTGCCGTACGGGGCCGAGGGTGGACCTGCCGTACGGCCGGCCGCCGCGCCCACGACCGGCCCAATGGCGCAGTGGTGCCGTCCTTTCGTGGTGCGCTGACCGCAGTCTCCGAAAGGATCACCATGCGTCCATCACTTCGTACGACCGCGCGTGCGGCGCTCGGTCTCCTCGCCGCCCTGGCCCTGTCCGGTGCGGTCCTGCCCGCCGTGGCCCACGCCGAATCGGACGACGAGCCGGGCGACCGCCCCGCCGCCGGCAGCCACGGACAGGTCCAACTTCCCTCGAAAAGCGGGTTCCTCTTCCCGCTCGACGGCCTCCCGAAGAACGCCAACGTAGGCGTCGACAGCGTCTCCGACCGTACTTGAGCGACCCGGCCGCAACCGGCCCGCGCCGCCCCTCGCCCAGCGGCCCTGGATACTCCCAGGTGTCACTGCCGCCGCCGTCCGCCCGGCCGTAACGTCATCGGGCGGGCGGCGGTGCGCGCATGGTTCCAGGGAGGGGACGGTCGTGGGAACGAGGGGGCGTGTGGGCGCCGGGCCGGACGGGGCGGACGCACAGGCGGAGGCCGCGGTCCGGGAGGGGGACGAGGAGGCGTTCGCGCGGCTCGCCGAGCGCTACCGGCATGAACTGCGGGTGCACTGCTACCGCATGCTCGGCTCCTTCACCGACGCCGAGGACCTGGTGCAGGAGGCGCTGCTGCGGGCCTGGCGCAAGCGGCGGAGCTTCGAGGGGAGGGCGACGTTCCGGGCGTGGCTGTACCGGATCGCCACCAACGCCTGCCTGGACGCGCTGGCCGGTCCCGCCCGTTCGCGGGAGATCGCGGTGGCGGTCGACAGTACGGGCGCGGCGAAGCGCTCCGCGCCGGCCGAGGTCACCTGGCTCCAGCCGTATCCGGACGCCCTGCTGGACCTGGCCGCACCGGCCGACGGCGGCCCGGAAGCCGCGGCGATCGCGAGGGAGACCATCGAGCTGGCCTTCCTGGCCGCGATCCAGCATCTGCCGCCCCGGCAGCGGGCCGTGCTGATCCTGCGCGACGTGGTGGGCCTGCCCGCCGCGGAGACGGCCGGGATGCTCGGCCTGAGCACCGCCGCGGTCAAGAGCGCGTTGCAACGCGCCCGCGCCACACTGCGCGAGCAGCTGCCCGAGCGGCGCACCGACTGGGGCCGGGGAGCCACCGGTCCCAGCGAGCCTGAACGCGCGCTCCTCCAGCGATTCGTCGCGGCCTCCCAGACCGCCGACATCGCCGCACTGGCCGCCCTGTTGCGCGAGGACGTCCGGCAGACCATGCCGCCCGCCCACCTCGTGTTCGACGGGCGTACGGCCGTCATCGCCATGTGGCGCGCGGCTCTGGAGGGGGATCAGGCGTGGGGCGACTGGCACTCCGTACCGGTCGCGGTGAACCGGCAGCCGGCCGTGGCGAACTACGTGCGGCTGCCCGGGGCACCGGCGTACACCGCGGTCAACATCGACGTGCTGCGCATCGAGGACGGCCGGATCGGGGAGATCACCACCTTCGCGCCGGACCTGCTGCCCGCCCTCGGTCTCCCGGACACCGTGGCGCCCGACGACGTTCACGGATGACCGTCGGCAAGTGGCCCACGTCACACTCGTGCGCCGATTCCTTTTCGCGGGGCCGCCGGTCGTATGTGCCGTAAGGGCCGTGGCGGGCAGGGCGCGAAGCCCGTACGGCCACGGCGCGCCGCGGCACCGCGACAGGCGCGGACGGAGAGACGGAGACGGCATGACGGAACACAGCGTGGGACCGGACGAGCAGGTCAAGGCCCTGGACCGGCTGGTGGGCCGCTGGCGGGTCGAGGGCGGTACGGAGGGCACCGTCACCTACCGGTGGCTGGACGGGGGCCACTTCCTCGTGCAGGACGTGGACCTGGCGCAGTCCGGGCGGCGCATCACCGGCATGGAGGTGATCGGCCGGGAACAGCCCTTCGGGGCGGAAACACCGGGGGACGAGATCAAGTCCCGTTTTTACGGGAGCCAGGGGGAGACGTTCGATTACGTGTACGAGATGGAGGGGGACACCCTGACCATTTGGGGCGGTGAGAAGGGCTCGCCCGCGTACTTCAGGGGCACCTTCGCCGCGGACGGGAACAGCCTTTCCGGAGCGTGGGTCTACCCGGGTGGCGGGGGCTACGACTCCGTGATGACCAGGGTGGGGTGACCGGCGGCCCG
Organism: Streptomyces sp. NRRL F-5755; assembly: GCF_001279365.1. NCBI lineage: Bacteria > Bacillati > Actinomycetota > Actinomycetes > Kitasatosporales > Streptomycetaceae > Streptomyces > Streptomyces sp. NRRL F-5755. Next base: position 3,163 of record NZ_LGCW01000217.1, read on the forward strand.
GGGTCCGGTCGCGGCAACCGGACCCCGGGGCCGTCGGGCCCGTCCCCGCCGTACGGCACCGCCACCGCAGGTTGGCGGATTCCTGTTCACCCAAGGAGACGCAGGCCCGCCTGCCGTTGCCGTGGAGGCCGCCGGAGTGGCCAAGATGAGCGCGTGATCACCAACACTCGCCCTCGCCGACGGCATCGCCGGTCCGCCCCGCTCGCGGCGGGTACGGGCCTGCTGGCCGTACTGTCGCTGCTGCCGTCCCCCGCGCTCGCCGCCCCGCCCGGCCCGGGCACGGCCGCCGCGGACACGTCCGCCCCGGAGCGTACGGCCGCCGCCTCCACCGGCACCGAACGCCGGGTCGACGCCTACCTCAGCGCTATCAGGAACCGGCCCGCCGCGCTGCGCGCCTTCTTCCGCGACCTGCCCAAGGGCGGCGACCTGCACAACCACCTCTCCGGCGCGGCCTCGACCGAGCTGCTGATCAAGCTGGCCGGCGACGACGGGCTGTGCATCGAGACGAAGACGATGACGGCCAGGACCGGCCCGTGCGGGCCCGGCACCCGCCCGGCCGCGCAGGCGCGCACCGACCGCGCCTTCCACCGGCAGATCCTGCGCGCATGGTCGATGCAGGACTTCTCGTCCGCTTCCGGCGAGTCCGGGCACGACCACTTCTTCGCCACCTTCGGGAAGTTCGGGGAGGTCACCTGGCGCCACGGCGGCACGCTGCTGGCCGATGTGGCCAACACGGCGGCCCGGCAGAACCAGTTCTACCTGGAGACGATGCTCACGCCCGCCTCGTCCGGCGCCAAGAAACTCGCCGACCAGGTCGGCTACCAGGCGGACCTCAGCCGGATGCACCACGCGCTGGTGGCCGGCGGGAAGCTGGACAAGCTCGTACGCGAGGCGGGACGGGAGGTCGACAAGGGCAACGCGGAGTTCCGCAAGGCGGCGGGCTGCGGCACCCGCAAGCCGGGCCCCGGCTGCCGGATGACCATCCGGTACATCTCCCAGGTGTCGCGCGGCAGCACGCCCGCGCGCGTCTTCACGCAGATGGCCCTCGCCATGCGCCTCGCCGAACGCGACCACCGGTACGTGGCGGTCAACCTCGTACAGCCGGAGGACGAGGCGAACGCGCTGCGCAACTACCGCCTCCACATGCGGATGCTCGACCATCTGCACCGCGTCTATCCGCGCGCCCACATCACCCTGCACGCCGGCGAACTCGTCCCCGGCCTGGTCAAGCCCGAGGACCTGCGCTTCCACATCAACGAGGCGGTGCGCACCGGGCACGCGGAGCGCATCGGGCACGGAGTGGACGTGGCCCACGAGGACAACGCGGCCGGGCTGCTGCGCACCATGGCCAAGCGCAACATCGCCGTGGAGGTGCCGTTCACGAGCAACCGGCAGATCCTCGGCGTCACCGGCGCCGACCACCCGTTCCCGCTCTACCGGCGCTTCGGGGTGCCGGTCGTGCTCGCCACCGACGACCCGGGCGTCTCGCGCAGCGACATCAGCACCGACTACCGCTATGCGGCCACCACGTACGGCCTGCGGTACCGCGAGCTGAAGGACCTGGCCCGCGCCTCGCTGGAGCACTCCTTCCTGCCGGGCCGCGGCCTGTGGGCCGACCGGGGCAACGGGGCGCGCCGCTACGAGCTTGCGAACGCGTGCCGTACGGAGCGCCCCGGGGTACGCCCGCCGCACACGGCCTGCAAACGGTTCCTCGCCAAGAACCTCAAGGCTGCCCTCGAATGGAAGCAGGAGGAAGCTTTCGCCCGCTTCGAGCACCGCATCCTGAAGGCGCGGCACTGAGAAGGATGAGAAGGAGCTGAGAGGAAGCGGACTGTAGGGCCGGGGCGGGAGTGCGGCAGTCGCCGGCACTCCCGCCCCGGCCGCATCCGTCAGTACGATCGGCCTGACCAACCCCCGGGACAGGAGCGCCGATCGTGGCACGCACCATACGTATCTCTCTGCGCCGGCTGCTCACCACGGGCGCCGCCGTAACCGTTCTCCTCACCGCCGCCCCGACGGCCGTCGCGGCCCCGGCGACGCCCCGCGAGACGCACGCCCTGCGCCCCCTCGCCGACCTGTCCGCCCAACGCCTCGCCACCGCCGACCTGGTGGCCGCCGCGAAGTGGGGGACCGGCAGCCCGGTCGACGACCCGGTGCGCGAGCGGCAGGTGCTGGAGGCCGTGGCGCGGCAGGCCGCGGAGCTGGGCACCGATCCGCGGCGGACCGCGCGGATCTTCCGGGACCAGATCGAGGCCAACAAGACCGTGCAGCGCGCGCTGCACCGCCGCTGGACCGCCGACCCGGCGCAGGCGCCCACCCGGCGGCCTGATCTCGGTGAGGTGCGTGCGGAGATCAATCGTGTCAACGACGCTCTGGTACGGGCGATCGCCGCCTCCGGCGCGGCCCGTACATCGCCCCGCTGCCTCCGTTCCCTGGTGCACGACACTGCTGACGTGCGTCACGAGCGGGGCCTCGACGTCCTGCACACGGTGGCGCTGGCCCGTTCCGTACGGTCGGTGTGCGGGGCGGACGAGCCGCGTCCGGCGTCATGAGCCGCCGGGCGGGCCGAGGACGACCGGCAGCTCCCGCAGGCCGTTGAAGACCAGGGACGGGCGGCGGAGCGGCGGTTGCCCGGGGTCGTCCAGGGCGAGGCCGGGGAAGCGGTCGAAGAGCGCGGGGAGGGCGACGGCCGCCTCCAGGCGGGCGAGCGGCGCGCCGAGGCAGTGGTGGATGCCGTGCCCGAAGGTCAGATGGCGGGTGGGTGGCCGGGTGATGTCGAAGCGGTCGGCCCCGGGGCCGTGCTGCCGCGGGTCGCGGCCGAAGGCGGTGTACGACAGCATCACCGCGTCGCCCGCGCGGATGGTCCGGCCGGCCAGGTCCACGTCGCACAGCGCGTAGCGGAACGGGAAGTTGGCGACCGGCGGGTCCCAGCGCAGCGTCTCCTCGACCACCGCGCTCCAGGGCACCTGCCCGCCGCGTACGAGAGCCAGCTGACCGGGGTGGGCCAGCAGCGCGTACACCGCGTTGACCAGCAGGTTCACCGTGGTCTCATGGCCCGCGACAATCATCAGCAACAGCGTGTCGACGAGTTCGGCCCCGCTGAGGCCGTGGCCGGGGGCCACCAGCGCGCTCGTCAGGTCGTCCCCGGGGTCGTCGCGCTTGGCGCGGAGCAGATCGGCGAGCGCGGCGCGCAGCTCGCGGTGGGTGGCCAGGGCTTCGGCCGGGCCCGCCGGGGTGGCGAACAGCGCCTGGCACAGCGACTGCAGCCGGGGACGGCGGTCGTCGGACACGCCGAACAGCTCGCAGATGACCCGTATCGGCAGCGGATGGGCGAAGCGGGCCCGCAGCTCGACGGGGCCCGCCGGGCCCTCGGCGGCGAGGCCGTCCAGCAGCTCCCCGGTCAGCTCCTCGACGCGCGGCCGGAGCCCCGCCACGCGGCGCGCGGTGAACGCGCGGGCCAGCGGCGCGCGCAGCCGGGTGTGGTCGCCCGCCGTCGCGGTGGTCATGTTCGCGACGGTCAGCAGCGGCGCCAGCGGCCAGGAGCGCGGGACCTCGCCGCCGCGCCAGGCGCGCCAGGCCCCGATGTCCTTGACGAAGCGGCCGTCCGTCAGGACCGCCTTCCCGGCCTGATGCCGGGTCACCAGCCAGGCCGTCACCCCGCCCGGCAGCAGCACGGGTACCACGGGACCCGCGGCGCACAGCGAATCCGGGCGGGAGCGGGGATCGCGCGCTTCCGGGTCGAGCCGCACACACGAGCCGTACGCACCGGGAGGGCCGCCGCCGGGCTCCGCGCCGTCGATGTCCATGCTTCAGCCTAGAGGGACCGCCGGGCGCCTTCCCAGCCCCGGCACCGGCCCCGGCTTGCTGCATTCGGGCGGCGCCGCGTGTGCCAAGCGGGTGAAGCGAGGGGACCGGTTGTCGTCCCGCCGCAGGGTGTGGGCAACCGTGCGGGTGTCCCCTTCTTCCCATCCAGGAGAACCCTCATGGCCAAGAATCTCGCCGTCATACCCCGGCCCGGCGCGGCGCACATCCGTTCCCGGGTGTGTGGGCCGCGCCATCTCCACCGCCGTACCGGATGAACCTGCCGGTCAGGGGCTCCGGCCGCCGTCGGGGCGGCGGCCGGAGCCCGGTCCGTGCCGGGGGCGCCGACCTCACGGGGTGCCCGTGCCGGACGCCACCGCCTTCGCCCACCGGTAGTCCGCCTTGCCGCTCGGGGAGCGGCGGATGCGCTCGGTGAAGACGACGGAGCGGGGGACCTTGTAGCCGGCCAGCCGCGCCCGGCAGTGCTCCTGCACCGCCTCCAGGCCCAGCGGCCCGGCCCCCTCCCGCAGCTGTACGACGGCGGCGACCCGGCTGCCCCAGCGCGCGTCCGGCACCCCGGCCACCAGCGCGTCGTACACATCCGGATGCGCCTTCAGCGCCTGCTCGACCTCCTCCGGGTAGACCTTCTCGCCGCCGGAGTTGATGCACTGCGAGCCGCGCCCGAGGACGGTGACGATGCCCGCCTCGTCGACGGTGGCCATGTCACCGAGCAGCACCCACCGCTCGCCGTCCGCCTCGAAGAACGTCTCGGCGGTCTTGCCCGGGTCGTTGTAGTAGCCGAGCGGTACATGCCCGCGCAGCGCGAGCCGCCCGACCTCGCCGGCCGCCACCGGGGCGTGCGCGGGGGACGCCGGGTCGACCACCGCCGTGTGCGCGTTGACGCGCAACCGGAAGCCCTTGTCCGGTCCGGAGTCCTCGGTGGCGGTGCCGTTGAAGCCCGACTCCGACGAGCCGAAGTTGTTGAGCAGCAGAGCACCCGGCACCAGCGCGGCGAACTGGGCCCGTACGGTCTCCGAGAGGATCGCCCCGGAGCTGCTGACGCTGAACAGCGAGGAGCAGTCGGTGCCCTTCAGCGGGCCCGCCAGCGCGTCCGCGAGCGGGCGCAGCATCGCGTCGCCGACCAGCGAGACGCTGGTCACCTTCTCGCGCTCGATGGTGCGCAGCACCTCCTCCGGCACGTACTTGCGGTGCAGGACGACCTTCTGGCCGAAGTGGAAGGCGATGAACGCGGTGAGCGTGGAGGTGCCGTGCATCAGCGGGGGCGTGGGGAAGAAGACCAGGCCCTCGCCGCCCGCGGCGACACGTTCGGCCAGCTCCTCGGGCCGCCGCACCGGCTCGCCGGTGGGCGCGCCGCCGCCCATGCCGGAGAAGAAGATGTCCTCGTGCCGCCACATCACGCCCTTCGGCATGCCGGTGGTGCCGCCGGTGTAGATGACGAGCCGGTCGTCGCCGGAGCGCGGCGGGAAGTCCCGGCCGGGCGAGCCGGACGCCTCGGCCTGCTCGAACGGCACCGGCGCGACGGCGGGTTCCGGTGCGCCCGGCGGCGGGGTGCCTACCCGTACGAGATGGCGCAGCCGCTGCGTACGCGGCAGGACGGCGGCGACCCGCCCGGTGAACTCCGCGTCGAAGACCAGCGCGACCAGATCGGCGTCCCGGTAGAGGTACGCCAACTCGTCCTCCACATAGCGGTAGTTGACGTTCACGGGAACGGCGCGGATCTTCAGGCAGGCGTAGAGGGTCTGGAGGTATTCGACGCCGTTGTAGAGGTGCAGGCCGACGTGCGAGCCCGGGGTGACCCCGTGGTCGCGCAGGTGGTGGGCGAGCCGGTTGGCCGCGCGGTCCAGCTCCGCGTACGTCAGGCGCCGCTCCGCGCCCGTACCCGGATGATCCAGGTGAACCAGCGCCTCCCGGCCGGGAACCGTGTCGACGACCGACTCGAACAGATCGGCGAGGTTGTATTCCACGTCTCCTCCAGGGCGGGCGGCGGCGTCGGTCCGCGGTCATTAGAGCGCCGCGCGGCGTACGGGGGAAGGGGGCAGGGCGCCGGAAACTGACTGCCTGTCAGAAAACTCTTGAAGTCGGCCCCGGGCTCCTGCAACCTGTTCTACGTTCCGCCGTGGACCGGCTCCGGCCGGACGGCGGCGGACGGGTCCGGTACGCGACCGTACGGACGGGAGGACGCATGGGCGGGACCGAACATCTGACGGTGACACGCGACGGCGCGACCCTGGTGCTCACGCTCAACCGGCCGGAGGCGAAGAACGCGCTGTCGCTGCCGATGCTGGTGGGCCTGTACGACGGCTGGACCGAGGCCGACGAGGACGACGGCGTGCGCTCCATCGTGCTCACCGGTGCGGGCGGCGCCTTCTGCTCCGGCATGGACCTCAAGGCGCTGGCGGGCCGCGGCATGGACGGCGAACCGTACCGCGACCGCCTGGCGGCCGACCCGGACCTCCACTGGAAGGCGATGCTGCGCCACCACCGCCCGCGCAAGCCCGTGATCGCCGCCGTCGAAGGCGCCTGCGTCGCCGGCGGCACGGAGATCCTCCAGGGCACCGACATCCGGGTCGCCGGGCAGAGCGCCACGTTCGGGCTGTTCGAGGTACGGCGCGGACTGTTCCCCATCGGCGGCTCGACGGTCCGCCTCCCGCGCCAGATCCCGCGCACCCACGCCCTGGAGATGCTGCTCACCGGGCGCCCGTACACCGCCGAGGAGGCCGCCCGTATCGGCCTGATCGGCCATGTCGTACCGGACGGCGACGCGCTCGGCACGGCGCTGGAGATCGCCGAACGGATCAACGCCTGCGGTCCGCTGGCCGTCGAGGCGGTCAAGGCGTCCGTCTACGAGACCGCCGGGATGACCGAGGAGGACGGGCTGAAGGCCGAACTGGAACGCGGCTGGCCCGTCTTCGCCACCGCCGACGCGAAGGAGGGCTCCCGGGCCTTCGCCGAGAAGCGCCCGCCGGTCTTCCGGCGCGCCTGAGCCCCGCCCCGCATCGCCGCCCCGCCCGACCCGTACGGAAGCGAGGAGCCCGAATGCCACCGATCTCCGGTACCCCCGAGGCGCTGTCGGCCCCGCTCGTCGTGGAGTTCCCCTTCACCCGGTCGCTCGGGCCCGTACAGAGCGCCTTCCTCACCGGGCTGCGCGAGCGGACCGTCCTCGGCGTGCGGACCACGGACGGGCGGGTGCTGGTGCCGCCCGTCGAGTACGACCCGGTCACCGCCGAGGAGATCCGCGACCTTGTCGAGGTCGGCACCACCGGCACCGTCACCACCTGGGCCTGGAACCCGGCCCCGCGCCGCGGCCAGCCGCTGGACACGCCGTTCGCCTGGGTGCTGGTCCGCCTCGACGGCGCGGACACGGCGCTGCTGCACGCCCTGGACGCGGCCGGGCCGGACGCGGTGCGCACCGGTATGCGGGTGCGCGTGCGGTGGGCGGGGGAGCGCACGGGGGCGATCACGGACATCGCGTGCTTCGAGCCGTACGAGGAGGACGCGGATGGGGAGGCCGTGCCGCACAACGGCGAGTCCGTGGAATCCGTCCCGCGCAACGGTGAGCCTACGGAACCGGTCCCGCACAGCGGCGAGTTCGCCGACCCCGTCACCGGCATCACCGCCCCCGCCCGCCTCGACTACACCTACGCGCCCGGCCGCGCGCAGTCCCGCTACCTCGCCGCCCTCGCCGAACGCCGCACGGTCGGCGAGCGCTGCCCGTCCTGCCGCAAGGTGTACGTACCGCCCCGCGGCGCCTGCCCGACCTGCGGCGTCGCCACCCGCGACCAGGTGGAGGTCGGCCCCAGGGGGACGGTCACCACCTTCTGCGTCGTCAACATCAAGGCGAAGAACCTCGACATCGAGGTGCCGTACGTATACGCGCACATCGCCCTGGACGGCGCGGACCTGGCCCTGCACGCGCGCATCGGCGGCATCCCGTACGACCGGGTACGGATGGGCCTGCGCGTCGAGCCGGTGTGGCGCGACGGCAGCCGCTACCCGGACCACTACCGGCCCACCGGCGAACCCGACGCCGACTACGACAGCTACAAGGAGCTGATCTGATGTCCGCGACCCCCGATCCCGCCGGGACACCGCCGGTCCCGGCCGCACCGCCCGCGCGCGAAGTCGCGGTCGTCGCCTTCGCGCAGAGCCGCCATACCCGCGACTCCGCCGAGGTCTCCGAGGCCGAACTGCTGCTGCCGGTCCTCCAGGACGTCCTCGGCCAGGCCGGACTGCGGGCCGGAGAGATCGACTTCACCTGCTCCGGATCGTCGGACTACCTCGCCGGGCGGGCCTTCTCCTTCACCATGGCGCTGGACAGCGTCGGCGCCTGGCCGCCCATCGCCGAGTCGCACGTCGAGATGGACGGCGCCTGGGCGCTGTACGAGGCATGGGTCAAACTGCTGACCGGCGACGCCGACACCGCGCTCGTGTACGCGTACGGCAAGTCCTCGTCCGGCGAGGTGCGCGACGTGCTCACCCGCCAGCTCGACCCGTACTACGTTGCGCCCCTGTGGCCCGACTCCGTCGCCCTGGCCGCCCTCCAGGCCCAGGCCCTCATCGACGCCGGCGCCACGGACGAAGCGGCGCTGGCCGGGGTCGCGGCACGCAGCCGCGCCGACGCGGCGGCCAACCCGCACGCCCAGCTCACGGGCCCCGTGCCGCACGGCCCGTACGCCGTCCGGCCACTGCACACCGGCGACTGCCCGCCCGTCACCGACGGCGCCGCCGCCGTGATCCTCGCCGCCGGGGACACCGCGCGGCGACTGTGCGACCGGCCCGCCTGGATCCGCGGCATGGACCACCGCACCGAGGCCCACGGACTCGGCGTACGGGACCTCACCGACTCGCCGTCCACCCGGCTGGCCGCGGAACGCGCCGGAGCCTTCGAACGGCCCGTGGACACCGCCGAACTGCACGCGCCCTTCACGTCCCAGGAGGTGATCCTCCGCCGGGCGCTGCGGCTGGACGACGGAGTGCGGATCACCCCGTCCGGCGGGGCGCTCGCCGCCAACCCCATGATGGCCACCGGGCTGCTCCGCATCGGCGAGGCCGCACAGCGCATCCGGCGCGGCGACTCGCGACGGGCGCTGGCCCACGCCACCTCGGGGCCCTGCCTCCAGCAGAACCTGGTCGCCGTACTGGAAGGGGACCCGCGATGAGCAAGGCCGGAGGAACACCGAGGGCCGCGACCGCCAAAGAACCCGTCGCCGTCGTCGGCATCGGCCAGACCCGGCACGTCGCGGCACGCCGCGACGTCTCCATAGCCGGACTCGTCCGCGAGGCCGCTCAACGCGCGCTGCAAGACGCCGAGTTGTCGTGGCAGGACATCGACGCCGTGGTCATCGGCAAGGCCCCCGACTTCTTCGAGGGCGTGATGATGCCCGAGCTGTACCTCGCCGACGCGCTCGGCGCGGTCGGCAAACCGCTCCTGCGGGTGCACACCGCCGGCTCGGTCGGCGGCTCCACCGCCCTGGTCGCGGCCGACCTCGTCGCCGCCCGCGTGCACCGCACCGTACTGACCCTCGCCTTCGAGAAGCAGTCCGAGTCCAACGCGATGTGGGGACTGTCGCTGCCGGTGCCGTTCCAGCAGCCGCTGCTGGCCGGGGCGGGCGGCTTCTTCGCCCCGCACGTACGCGCCTACATACGCCGTACGGGCGCGCCCGCCACGATCGGCTCCCTCGTCGCGTACAAGGACCGCCGCAACGCGCTGAAGAACCCCTGCGCCCACCTCCACGAACACGACATCACCCTGGAGAAGGTCCAGGCGTCCCCGATGCTCTGGGACCCCGTCCGCTACTCCGAGACCTGCCCGTCCTCCGACGGCGCCTGCGCCATGGTGCTCACCGACCGCGCGGGCGCGCGGCGGGCGCCCCGCCCCGCCGCATGGGTGCACGGCGGCGCGATGCGCAGCGAGCCCACCCTCTTCGCGGGCAAGGACTTCGTCTCGCCGCAGGCGGGCAAGGACTGCGCGGCGGCGGTCTACCGGCAGGCCGGGATCACCGACCCGCGCCGGGAGATCGACGCGGTCGAGATGTACGTACCGTTCAGCTGGTACGAGCCCATGTGGCTGGAGAACCTGGGCTTCGCCGCACCCGGCGAGGGCTGGAAACTCACCGAATCCGGCGCAACCGAACTCGACGGCGACCTCCCCGTCAACCCCTCCGGCGGCGTACTGTCCGCCAACCCCATCGGCGCCTCCGGCATGATCCGCTTCGCGGAGGCGGCACTTCAGGTCCGCGGGGAGGCGGGGGAACATCAGGTACCAGGCGCGCGGCGGGCACTGGGGCACGCGTACGGGGGCGGCTCGCAGTTCTTCTCGATGTGGGTGGTGGGCGGCGAACCACCCACTGCCTGAGGGCGTTCACGACGGCTCGGGCGCTAGTCGTTGGGCCGGGCGGGCAAGACGGACACGATGAGGATCCTGGTGTTGTCGTTGCTGCTGTCGCCCACGGCGTACAGGACGTTGTAGCCGTAATCCATGGCGACGGCATAAAGGTTGCGGCCCCACAGGACAGTGGTGGTCAGCCCGCTCGGGGTGACCTTGCGGACGCGGGAGGGATATCCGTCTGCATCCGCGATGTACAGGTTTCCGATGGCGTCCAGATCGAGGCCGCAGGGCCGGTACAGCTTGGCTTCGAGGGCCTGTACGCCGTCGTCGTCGCGCTCCCCACCACCGGCCACGACGGTCAGTGTGGCACTGCCGGCCGACAGGGAGTTCACAGTGCCGCAGCCGGTGAGGCTGAACAACACCCGGTTCTCCTGCCGCGCGGCCACGCCGAAGGCGGCGTCCCGGTACGTACAGGGAGTGACGAGCTCTTGTTGGCGGACCACTGTTCCCTCGCCGCCCGGTGGGAGACGCAGCAGGCGGAGAGGCTGCTGGGGCGTGTCGTATTGGAAGGCAATGACGTGGATACAGCTTTGGCTGTCCACCGCGAGACGGGCCGGGACGACGGGATGTTCGGCGCTGCCTCCGGGGAGTGCGGCGCCGTCGGCGACGAGGTGGATGGTGTGGTTGGTGGCGAGTCTGAGCAGACGTCCGCGGCGGCCCTGGGCGGGTGCTCCGAAGTCGGCGATGACAACGTCCCCGGTCCTGCTGTCGACCGCGACATCAGTGGGATAGTCGATTTTCGCCTCGGTGGCCGGGATGCCGTCGGCGTAACTGGTGCCGCCGCCGGCGACCCGGGTGACCGTCTGTCCGGGCTGGGCGCGCCAGACGGTGCCGGTGGAGGGGGAGGCGAGAAACAGGGCGCCGTCCGCGGTGACGGAGATTCCGAACGGCTCGGAAACCTTCGCGTTGACCTGCCGGGTGAGGGCGGCCAGCCGTGCGCGTTTCTGTGCGTTGGGGTCCTTGCGCTGCTTGAGCTTGGCGTACAGCTCCTCACGTTCGGCCGGTTTCTGCTCAGGAGGCAGCCAGGTCATCTTCTCCACCATGTCGTACACCATCATCCTGAGCACGGCATCGGAGATTTCGTCGGTCCTGACCGACGACAGGCAGATGCCGAAGGCGAAGATGTCGGTGACGTCGGAGGTCAGGCCGTGGCCGTCTAAGACGTATCGCCACATCATGGTGTCCACGCGGATGACGTTTTCCGCGTCGAATGTCACCAGGGTCCCGTCCCGCCGGTCCTGGCCGGGCCCGGCATTACCGAGCAGTGAACCCAGGCTCGCTGACAGGCACTTCGTGATCGTCGCGCGAAGCCCGGAGTCGGTGCCGCCGAGGGCGGCCGTCACCTCGGCGTCGATTTGCTGTTCGCTGACCTGCTTCACCTTTACGTAGACCCCGCTCCGGGTCAGGTACGGGTCGGCCTTGATCCGGTAGAGGCCCGACGGAGCCGTGGGCAGGGTGCGCAGGGTGGTCCGGAAGGTATGGACGGTGGCGCGGGCCAAACGCTCCAGTACGCCCAGGGAGAAGGCCAGGCGGTCCTTTTCCTCGGCCGGGCCCTGAAAAGTGTCGAGGACGTACTTGATGGTGGTCACGGCGGTCGGCGCACCGTTCTTCGAAGCGGGGGCTTACGCGATGTACGGATGGGCGCGGAAGACACGCCCGGGGCCGTGCCGGTCGTCGGCGAGGGTGTAGACCTCGTTGGGGTGGGCTCGTTCTTTGCCGCTGATGACCACTGCGTGGATATTGCTGCCGGAGACGACGGTCCGGACAGTCCCCTCGGCGGTGTTGCCGGTGACCATGCGTACGGACGAATGGTACGGGGGCACGTCGCTGTGGCCGTCAGCGATGAACAAGTTGCTGAGCTGGTCGAAGGCGAGTCCACGGGGACAGCGGAGCAGCAGGTTCTTCGCTCGCTCCCCGTCGCCGGTCTCCTCGCCCAGCCCGCACCGTACTGTTGCTTCCTTGCCTTCCCAGGGAATGGCGGCGACGAACCCATTGCCCGAGAACGACACGAGTTTGTCGCCCTGGCCGGGAAGGAGAATGCCGTGGACCTCGGGCGAGACTTTCTTGATCTGAGAAGGAAACTGCAGTTCCTGCTGCTTGACCACCTTGACCGATGTGTTCGCGAGGTCGACATCCACCAGACGCAGCGGCGCTTCTTTGTCGCCCTCCTGATAGGCGACGATGCTGAACCGCTCGGGGGACGAGGCGTTGACGCAGGCCGGCCGGATCGGGTCCGCCTCGCTCCCCGGATCCTTGGTGCCGTCGAAAACGGTCTTGATCACGTTGTTGCTGACCAACCGGACTTTCGCCGTGGCGTAATCCGCGATGAGGAAGGAGGATTCGTCGCAGGCGGCAACGCCGGTAGGCTTGACGAGTTCGGCCTCTGTCGGGGCCACTCCCTCTGCATGGCTCTTCCCGCTGCCGGCCACCAAGGTCACCTCGCGGTTTGCCGTGTTCACCGCCCAGATCTTTCCCGATTTCTTTTCCTCGTCGGAGCAGGCGAGATACAGTGTTGCACCGCTCCATGAATCCATGGCGCTGGGGTTGCGAACCGTTTCATTCACCTTCGCGGTGAATTCGTTGAGCTCCTTGTGGCGTCGCGTCGCCTCCTCCAGCAGTCCGCCGGTCCGCTCCTTCGGCTTGAAATGCTGCCAGAGCTCCTCGAACCTCTTCTTCCGCTCGCCCTCCGGGATGGTTTTGTCGTTCACGACCATCTGCCAGAGAAGCCAGCGCAGTACGTATTCCGATGTCTTGTTGGGGTCGACGACGCCCACGTTGAGGCCGTAGACGAAGGCGTTCTCCGCGGTGGCGGTCAGCCCGTGCGATTCGAACTGGTACCGCCAGATGAGCACGTCGACCCGAGTGACCACTTGGGCCTCCGGGATGACCGAGATGTAACTGTCGCTGTACGTGCTTTCCCCGACGGAAACGTTGCCGAGCAAGGTGTTCAAGGCGCCCTGGATCAAATTTTTGAGGATCTTCTTGAAGTCGGGCTCTTGATCACCCAGCAGAGAGTTGAAGATCCCTGTGAACTGATCATCCGGTACCTCTTTCACTGCGAACACGGCCTGCTCCGTATGTCTGACCGTGGTCGCGGGAATCTTGACCGGAGTGATCGGTGATTGCTCGAGCGACTGCATCGCCGTCTGAAATTCTTTCACATGCTCGTTGCCGAGCATTTTCAGGTTGTTCAGGCTGAAGAGCGCCCGGGCCTTTGCTTCTCCCTGTAGCTCCTTGATGAGGCTGAGAATTTTGGACACCGTCAATCCTCTCGCTGCGCCGGCACTTCCACGGGCCCCGCTGGAGCGATATCGCACTCCCCGCTTCTAGCGGCAGGTGTTCAAAGCCTTTTCCAGTGCGGTTTTGTCGTGGACCTGCTTCTTGATTTTGGTGTTCTTCGGGTCGGTCTCCAGGATGGTCAGGCCGTAGTGGTATTTGACCTGGACGTAGGCGCGCGCGTAATCGCAGGCGAAACCGCCGTAGTTGTTCGGCACGAGCCATTCGCCCGGGCTCTTGTTGCCCTTGCTGCTGTTGTCCGCCTGGGCGACCACGAGCAGCTGGGGGCGGGACAGGTCGTTGCCGAACTGACGCTTCCTGGGTTTGCCCCACTTGTTCGCGCCGGATTCGAAGGCGTCGCGCAGCGCGACGATGTGATCGACGCTGACCCGTTCGGACGTGATGGTGCCGGTGGCGTTGTAGGGGTTGGGCCACGTGCCGCCAGCGATCTTGCATCCGTTGGGGGTGCCGGTGAGGCGGTCGCGGTGGACGACGGCATCGAAGACGGTGCACTTCTTGCCGTTCACCGTGTGCTCGCCCCAGATGCCGAAGTCCTTGCGCTCGTAAGCGGTGAACTTGCCTCTGCTCTTGTCGACCTTCAGTGCGCCGAGCCGCTCCAGGGCCTCGGCTTTCGTCGGCAGGTCGGGCAGTGCGCCCGGCCCGGCTGCCCGGCCCGCTGTGGCGGCGGGTACGCGATCGCCGAGCGGGGAGGCGTCGGCCGGCTGCGCGACCAGTCCCGCGGTCAGTGCGAGTGCGCAGGCCGCCGGGACGGCCCGGCCGGCGCGAAGGAACAGGCGTGTCATCGAGACTCCAGGGGAACGGGTGCAGGTCCGAATCGGCTCGCACACCGCAAGGAGCCAGGGCGCCGCCTGTTTTCGAGCAAAAGGCCCCGGTGCGGATACGGCAGGCCCATTGCGCCGACTGCTCCGGCCGGGTCACCCGCCCAGGTGGCCGGTCACTCCGCGTACGGAAGCAACACGGCTGCTTTCGGGGAAACAGCACGGAAATGGCCGCCACGGCTGTCGCAACGCTCGTGCTCTTCGAGTCCCGTTGTGCGGTGTGGCCCGTTCCCGTACGGCGGCGCATGCCTGCGCACACAGCCGGGCCACTGCCGCTTCTTTGGTCCGCTCAATGGGTCCTATGGCGATGGAGCAGACCCACGCGCGATTCCTCAACGCCGGACCATAAGACCATCCAACGTGAGGTCGAGCAGGCGCTCCGCTTGTTGGCGGTGTTCGGTGCCTGCCGAGGTGAGGGCGATGCCTTCCAGAGCGGCGCTGAGGTCGGTGGGCCGGATATCGGTACGGATTTCGCCGGCGGCCGTGCAGGCGTCCATGAGTGAGGCGATGGCGGCCTGGATCATTTCCCGGCTGTGGCCATAGGGGTTGCTTCCCTGTGCGGCGATGGCGCGCAGGGCGTCGATCATGCCGTACTTGGCGGTGACGTAGTCCAGGAAGAGGCGGGTCCAGGCGCGCAGGGCCTCGGTCGGCGGCTTCTGTGCGAGGAGGGCGGGGGCAGCGTCGCACAGGTGGGCCACCTCGTTGCGGTAGACGGCCTCGACCAGGGCTTCCCGGGTGGGGAAGTTGCGGTACAGGGTCGCACTGCCCACGCCCGCCTCCTTGGCGATGCGTTCCAGGTGCGCGTCCAGCCCTTCTGTCGTGAACACGCGTACCGCAGCCGTGAGGATCTTCTCCCTGTTGCGCCGTGCGTCGGCCCGCATCGGCCGCGGCGCTCCGTCGGTCATCAGTGCTCGCCGTCCTCTCCCGGAAGCCTCTCGGGCTTGTTGAGCGGGGGCGCCCCCACTTAGTGTTCGGGATAAGCGGGGACGCCTCCGCTTTTACTGTAGGTCACCATGCTGACCTGCGCGCACCCGGGAAAGGAAGCCGATCATGTCGGGTATCCAGGGCAAAGTCATCGCGATCACCGGTGCCAGCAGCGGCATCGGGGAGGCGACCGCGATCCACCTCGCCGAGAAGGGCGCCCGGCTTGTGCTCGGGGCCCGGCGCGAGGACCGGCTGAACGCTGTCGTGGACGGCATCACGGCGAAGGGCGGCACTGCCGAGGGCGTCATCGTCGACGTCACGCGCCGCGAAGACCTCCAGCGTCTGACGGACACGGCCCTCGACCGGTACGGGCGGCTCGACGTCCTCGTCTCCAACGCGGGCACGATGGCCGTCTCGCCGTTCGACGAGCTGCGCCAGGACGACTGGGACGCCATGGTCTCCACCCACATCACCGGCCTCCTCAACGGCATCGGGGCGGCCCTGCCCGTCTTCCGCCGGCAGCGCTCCGGCCAGTTCGTCAACGTCGGCTCCACCGCCGCCTATGTCGTCAAATCCCCGCAGGCGGTCTACGCGGCCACCAAGACGGCGGTGAAGGTGCTCACCGAGGGCCTGCGCCAGGAATCCGGACCCGGCCTGCGCGTCACCCTCGTCTCGCCCGGCTTCACCCACACCGAGGGCGTCGGCAAGGGCGCCGGCCCCGAGGTCGCGGCCGCGCTGGTCCGGCAGCGCGACGAGATCGCCATGCCGCCGTCCGCCGTCGCCTCCGCCATCGGCTATGCCATCGAACAGCCCGACGGGGTCGATGTCGGGGAGATCGTCGTTCGACCGACTGCGCAGGCGTGATCGCAGCCAGTCCGGAGGGATCGCTCTGCGAGTACGTGCGTACGGCGACGAAACCGGCCCAGCCGAGATGGCTTCGGAGCGGGGGTTGGCTTTCGTGGTTGCGGTGGGTGCCGTGGCCGACGGCTGTGGTGCGGCAGCCACCGTGCACCCAGTCCGCGCGGACCGGGCGCCGCCCAGGACGGTGAGCTGCGCGAAGGCGCCGTCGTGCCCGGGACCGCCCTCGGGCTCGTGGGTGCTTTTGTATCGGGTGGGTATCAGGAAGCACTTGGTTGTCCATCGAATTCGTGCGCCGGGTGATCGTGAGGGGCTGCGCTGGGAGCCGGAGTTCCCTGGCCTCGGCGGCCGGCTGAGCCATCCCGCCCCACCTGACCTGGGCGTACGCGAAGGGATGAAGCTGTGCGGAGGGGACGTGTGTCCGCTGTGTGACGCGGTTGCCGCGCCGGGTGGCTGTCATATCGTTCCCATCAGGTCGCGGGCTGCGCGTGAGTGCACACGGGACCGGCGCCCACGACCGTCCGAACAGGAGTGATCCGCCCGTGTCCTCGTCCACGCCGGCTCCGGCCGCTCCGCGGCCCGTCCGCGTACTGCTGGTGGAGGACGACGAGCTGATGCGCCGGTCCTTCGCGGTCGCGCTGGAACGCTACGGCTACCGGGTGACGACCGCCGCCGACGGGCTGGCGGGCCTTGAACGCTTCCGTGCGGAAAGCTTCGACCTGCTCATTCTGGACGTGATGCTGCCCGGCCTGGACGGAATCGGCCTGTGCCGAGGGGTCCGGGAGACCAGTCCGGTGCCGGTTTTGATGATGTCCGCCCGCGGCGACGGGCTCGACGTCGTCGCCGGTCTGGAGGCCGGGGCGGACGACTACGTGGTCAAACCCGTGGACACCTACGTGCTCGTGGCACGAATCCGCTCGCTGCTGCGGCGGGCGACGTACACGCCCGCCCCGGAGCCCGGGCAGCTCACCGGCGACGGACCGCCGCCGTCCGAGGGCACGCCGCTGGTCTTCGGCGACCTGACCATCGACACCGGCGGCCTGGAGGTGTCCGTCGCCGGAAGCCCGGTGGCGCTGACCCCGACCGAACTGAAGCTGCTGCTGGAGTTCGCCGCCCACCCGGGCATCGTGCTGGAGCGGCACACCCTGCTGCGGAACGTGTGGGACTACGGCTGGGACGGCGACAGCCGCGTCGTGGACCTGTGTGTGCAGCGGCTGCGCAGGAAGCTGGGCCGGGACCGGATCGAGACGGTCCGCGGCTTCGGCTACAAGCTCAGGCGCTGAGGCCGATGCGCCCGCCGAACCGGCAGCGGCCGGCCCGTGTGCCCCTGCGCTGGAAGACCGCCGCGCTGGCCGCGGCCACCGCGTGCCTGGTGGTGGCGGCCGTGGGCGTGCTGGTGCACCTGTGGACCGCGAAGGACATCCGCGACCGGGCTACGGCACAGGCCTTCAACACCGTGTACTCGGCCATGGACACCTACCGGCGCACCGGAGCTCTCGCGGACGGCGTCGAGCTCGATCCGGCCGAGCTGCCCGCCGTACTGCGGCATCCCGCCGACGGCGCCCGGCACACGGCCTACGACGGGCACGTCGACGGGAACCTCGGCCCGAGCGTCTGGGCCGCCCAGCGGGTCGGCGGCCCGGGCAGCCCGGTGCTGGCCTTCCGGGTCAACATGAGTTCGGAGCTCTACGACCTGCGGCGGCTGGACATGGTCATGGCGGTCGCCTCGCTGGTCGCGCTCGGGGCGGCCACGCCGCTGGCGGTCTACGGGGCCGGACTGCTCGGCCGCCGGCTGCGGCAGGTCTCCGAGACCGCGGGCCGGATCTCGGCCGGGGACCTGGACGCCAGGACCGGGCCCACCAAGGGCCGCGACGAGGTGGCCGACATCGCCGCCACCGTCGACCTCATGGCCGACAGTCTCAGCCGGCGACTGCGCACCGAGCGCCAGTTCACCGCGGACGTGGCCCACGAGCTGCGCACACCCGTCGGCGGCCTGCTGGCCGCCGCCGACCTGCTGCCGCCCGGTGAGACGGAGGACCTGCTCCGGGCCCGGGTGCGCGATCTGCGCGGCCTGGTCGAGGACCTGCTGGAGATCTCCCGGCTGGACGCCGGCGCCGAACAGCCGGTCCGCGCCCACGTGCCGCTCGACGCGGTCGTCTCGGGAGCCGTGGCGCGCACCGGCCTCGACACCGAGGTCACCGTCGCCGATGCTCCGCACGGACCGACCGCGCGGACGGTGGAGACCGACCCGCGGCGCCTCGAACGCATCGTCAGCAACCTCGTCGTCAACGCCCACCGGCACGGGGACACCCCGGTCCGGGTCACCATCGAGGGCCGTACGGTCGTCGTACGCGACCACGGCCCCGGCTTCCCCCAGGACCTGCTGCGGGGCGGTCCGCGCCGCTTCCACACGGGTGCGACGGAGCGCGGCTCGGGCCACGGCCTGGGCCTGACCATCGCCCTGGGCCAGGCCCGGCTGCTGGGCGCCGAACTGTGCCTGGACAACGCCCCGGACGGCGGCGCCGTCGCCACCCTGCGCCTGCCGGACTGATCGCCGGGCCCGTGGAACCGGTACGTATACGGGCCGGGGCGCATACGGGACGGGCACGCGTACGGGACGGGACGGGCACACGTACGGAACGGAATCCGTACGCGTACGGAACGGAACCGGTACGCATACGGAACCGATACGAAGCGGCGCGCACCCGGATACGCGGCGGGCCGGGTGCCGATACGTTCCCCGGACACCCTTCGACGTGCACCCTTTGGCACCCGAAGAGGAGTCCCCATGACCGCCGGCCCCCTTGACCCGTTCGACACGCTCGCGCCGCACCCGACGGCCGGGATCGCGGCCGCCACCACCGACCTGTCGAAGGTCTACGGCAGCGGTGACACCCGAGTCGTCGCCCTGGACCGTGTCAGCATCGCCTTCCGGGAGGGCGAGTTCACCGCGATCATGGGGCCCTCCGGCAGCGGCAAGTCGACCCTGATGCACTGTGCCGCCGGGCTCGACTCGTTCAGCTCCGGCTCCGTCCGCATCGGTACCACCGAACTGGGCTCGCTCAACGACCGGCAGCTCACCCAGGTGCGCCGCGACCGGATCGGATTCATCTTCCAGGCGTTCAACCTGCTGCCGACGCTGACCGCGCTGGAGAACATCACGCTGCCGCTGAACATCGCCGGCCGGCGGCCGGAACCGGGCTGGCTGGACCGCGTGGTCTCCACGGTCGGCCTCTCGCAGCGCCTCGGCCACCGGCCCGGACAACTGTCCGGCGGGCAGCAGCAGCGGGTCGCGGTGGCCCGCGCCCTGGTCTCCCGGCCCGCGATCATCTTCGGCGACGAGCCCACCGGCAACCTCGACTCCCGCGCCGGGGCCGAGGTCCTCGGCTTCCTGCGCGACTCGGTGCGCGAGCTGGGTCAGACCGTGGTCGTGGTCACCCACGACCCCGTCGCCGCCGGCTACGCCGACCGCGTGGTCTTCCTCGCTGACGGCCGCCTGGTCGACGAGATGACCCGGCCCACCCCGGACCGGGTCCTGGACCGGATGAAGGCCCTCGACAGTCGCGCGCACGCGGGGTGATCAGGCCCCTGCGTACGGACTGATCAGTCCCCGCGCACGACCTGACGCCCCGTCACCATCGAGCTCGTACCGGCTACCGGCTCGTACCGCCCCGTCCCGTACCGGCCCCGGCCCGTGTCCGCCGAGCCCTCCACCAGCCCCCGCACCTGCATCGATACAGACCCCACGCCCCGCGCCGCAAGCCCCCGTACCTCCACATCCCGGAAAGCTGCCCATGCTGAGAACAGCCCTGCGCAACGTCCTCGCGCACAAGGCCCGCCTGGCCATGACCGTCCTCGCGGTCTGCCTGGGTGTCACGTTCGTCTCCGGCACCCTGGTCTTCGCGGACTCCTCCGCCGCGGCCTACCGCGCCGCCGCGACGAAGGACTTCGCGGACATCGCGGTCACCGTGCACCCGAAGGACCCGCCACCGGGTGCCGCTGCGGAGCAGCGCACCGCCGTGCTCGACGACGCGCTCGCGAAGAAGCTGGCCGATGTGCCCGGTGTCGCCGCGGTGCGTCCGTCGGCCGACGGCTCGGCCACCCTGAACGCACCGGACGGCACTCCGCTCCGGGCCGGCAAGACGTGGTCGAACCTGGCCGGCGCCTACGTACCGGGCAAGGACGGCCAAAACGACAGCCGCTACCCGCTGACCAAGGGCCACGCCCCGCGGAACAGCGGTGAACTCGCCGTGGACAGCGGCACCGCCGCCGCCGGCGGGTTCGGCATCGGCGACACCGTCACGCTGGCCACCGACGGCCCGGTCATGACGAAGCGGCTCGTGGGCATCGTCTTCACCAAGGACACCCGGGTGACCGCCGGCGGCACCCTCGCGCTGTTCGACAAGGCGACCGCCCAGAAGCTGTTCGCCACCCCGGGCCACTACTCCTCGATCGACCTCTCCGCCGAGCCAGGCACCAACCCCGTCGAGCTCGCCCAGCGGGTCACCGCCCTGCTCCCGGCCGACCGGGCCGAGGCCGTCAGCGGCACCGCCCAGGCCAACCAGCAGGCCATCTTCGTCGACAGCGTGACCCGCGGTTACGAGAAGCTGCCGATGATCTTCGCCGGGGTCTCCCTGTTCATCGGATCGTTCCTCGTCGTCAACACCTTCACCATGCTCGTGACGCGGCGCACCCGTGAGATCGCGCTGCTGCGGGCCATCGGGGCCGCGCGACGCCAGGTGGTCCGCTCCGTCCTCATGGAGGCCCTCCTGATCGGCCTCGCCGCGTCGGCGGCCGGATTCCTGCTGGGCCTCGGCCTCGCCTCCGTACTGCCCGACCTCCTGAGCGTCAACGGGGACACCCTGCCCGACGGGCCCCTGGTGATCGGCCCCCGCCCGGTCGCCGCGGCGCTCGGCGTGGGCGTGGGTGTCACCGTGCTGGCCGCGTGGCTGCCGTCGCGCAGGGCCGCGAAGGTCGCGCCCATCGAGGCGCTGCGCACGGCCGAGCAGCCGCCCTCCGCCACCCGGTTCCGCGTCCGTGCCGTGGCGGGCCTGGTCCTGCTCGTCCTCGGCGCCGGCCTGCTGATATCGCTCTCGGGGGCGAAGGACGCCTCGGAGAAGAACCTGCGGGACGCCATGCTCGGCTGCGCCGTCCTCGTCGTCGCCATGGTCATGCTGGCCCCGCTGCTCGCCGCCCCCGTGATCCGGCTGACCGGCCGCCTGACCGGCCGCTTCGGAATCACCGGCCACCTCGCGCGGGAGAACGCGCTGCGCGACCCGCGCCGTACCGCGGCCACCGCCGCCACCCTGATGATCAGCACCGCACTGGTCGCGGGGCTCGCCGTCATCGGGAACTCCACGGGGCAGGCCCTCGACCGCCGGGCCGCGGCCGGCCTCGACGCCGACTACGTGATCAGCACCCGTACCACCACGTCCCACATCGACCCGGCTGCCGTACAGCGGGTGGCCGGCACCTCCGGTGTGCGGACCGCGACCGCCGTCACCGACTCCTCCCTGTTCGCCGGCGGCAGTGTCAAGAACATCTCCGGCATCGACCCCGCCACCGCCAACGCCTTCATGAAGCTCGATTTCGTCAGTGGCTCGCTGAAAGACCTCGGCCCGGGCCGTATCGCCGTCTCCCGCACCGTCGCCGAGAAGAACGGTCTGAGCGCCGGCGGCCAACTCAACGCCCGCATCGGCCGGAACCAGGAGTTCAAGAAATACCGCGTCGTGGGCGTCTACAAGGACAACCCCACCGCCCAGGACGCACTCGGCGCCCGCGGTGAGGTGCAGCAGCACAGCTTCAAGCCCGGCTCCGTCCAGCGGATCCTCGTCCGCACCGACGACGGCGCGCAATCGAGGACCACCGAGAACCGGCTGCGCTCCGCCGTGGGCAACAGCCCTCTGCTGAAGGTGCAGGACCGCGCGGAACTCGTCCACGAGGCCGCCGGCACCCTGGGCAACCTGCTGACCCTGATGTACGGGCTGCTCGCCATCGGCGCCTTGATCTCCGCGCTCGGCGTCGTGAACACCCTGGCCATGTCCGTCGCGGAACGCACCCGCGAGATCGGCGTCCTGCGCGCCATCGGCATGGACCGCACCGGTATCCGGCGGATGATCCGCCTGGAGTCGGTGACCGTAGCGGCCTTCGGCACACTACTGGGCCTGGCAGGCGGACTGTTCGGAGCCTGGACCGTCGGCGCGCTGGCCAACGGCGCCATGGCGGACTACTCCCTGGCACTGCCCTGGGGCACGCTGCTCCTCGTGTGCCTGGTGTCCCTGGCAATCGGCACACTCGCAGCCGCAGTCCCCGCCCGCCGGGCGGCGGCCCTCAGCCCACTGGAAGCCGTCGCACAGTCGTGACGCACATGCTCGGGGCCGGGCCTTACGGGGTCCGGCCCCGAGCCGTCCCCGCCCCACCGCCCCCTGTCCGCCCCCGCCCCCGGGTGGCTAGGCTGACGGCGACGTCGAACCAGGGGGATCGCAAGGGCCGGAAGGAGCGGTGGCGTGAGCGAGGGCATTGTTGAGCAGCGGGTCGCGGGCGGGCCCGGGCCGGAGCTGGATCTGACGGGGGCCGCGTGGCAGTCGAGCAGTCAGGGGGCGGGGGACGTCCAGGTTGCCTTTGTCGAGGGCTGGATCGCCATGCGCAACCGGCGTACGCCGGAGGTGCCCGCGCTGGTCTTCACGCCTGCCGAGTGGCGGGGGGTTG
>NZ_LGCW01000218.1:0-76500 GCF_001279365.1 Streptomyces sp. NRRL F-5755
GAGGGGGGGGGGTTCGTCCTCGGGGCGCGTGACGGGGAGTTCGACCTCACCTGAGGTCGCCCCCGGAGCCTCACGCCAGGACGACGCAGCCGCGTTCCCGCAGCGCTCGTAGCGGTGCCGCGTCGTGGTCCACGGTGTTCCAGCGCAGATCCAGCTTCTCCAGGGCCGGCAGGTCGGCCAGCCAGTGCGGTACGTCGCGCAGCTTGTTGCCGCGCAGGTCGAGCCGGCGCAGCAGGGGGAGGCCGCGCAGGGCGTCCGGTATCTCGGGCAGGGCGTTCTCCCGTAGCTCCAGCTCCCGTAGGGCGTGGAGGCCGCTTACGGTCGCGGGCAGCCCGGTCAGCTGGTTGCCGCGCAGCCACAGCTCCCGCAGGCCCGCGAGGCGGCCGAGGGAAGCCGGGAGGCCGGTCAGGGCGGCGTGCTGGGCTCGGAGTTCGTGCAGCCCGGACAGGGTGCCGAGGGAATCGGGCAGTTGGCCCAGCGGGTTCTCGCCGATGTTGAGGTAGCCGAGGCGGTTCAGTCTGCCGAGTGTGGTGGGGAGTTCGGTGAGGCGGTTGTCGTGGAGGTAGAGGCAGCGGGTGAGTCCGGTGAGGTCTCCGATCTGTTCGGGAAGCCGGGTCAGGGCGTTGTGGCCGAGGTCGAGGGTGTGCAGATTCCGCAGACGGGCGATGGCGGGCGGTACGGAGGTCAGGTCGTTGTCGGCGAGGATCAGTGTCCGTAGCCCGGTCCTCGTCCAGGTCTCGGCAGGGACCGAACGCAGCCCGGCCTTCCAGAGGTTGAGTGTGGCGGGCGATGCCGCTGAGGTTCCGGTGCCGGTGGTCATGGACGCAGGTTACGGCGCCGGGTGGCCGGCGGAGACGGCCGCCGGCCACCCGGCCGCGCGCGGCCCCGTTACGCCCACAGCCCCAGCAGGAACGGGTAGGCGTTCAGCACCGGCGCGGGTCCCTGGACGAGATCGCGCAGGGTGAAGACGGTGTACTCGGTGCCCTTGACGGCGAAGAAGTGCACCTCGTCGCCCACCGTCGCGGAGGCGACCGCGTCCGGCTTCTCCCAGCCCTTGGGCAGCTGGCCCAGCGGCATCGGCTGCACCTCGCGCAGGTCCGGCGCGCGGAACCGGCCGTCGATCAGCACCGTGGCCTGTTCGCAGAAGAGCAGGTACTGCGAGTCGTCGGGGCGGGCGGGCGCCGCCTCCAGGACCCGCCCGTACGGCTCCAGTTCGCGGGACGGGAAGTACTCCTCGGTCCGGTCGATGCCACCGTTGCCCTTGTCGGAGAAGGCGATGGTCAGATCGCCCTTCACACCGAGGTAGGTGTGGTCGCGGTGCCGCGGGGCCCGGGTGACGAAGTCGAAGCCGCCGTGGAACTCCTTGGGCAGGTGCGGGAACTGCGTACTGATCTTGCGCGGCCCCGCCTCGACCCGGTTGCGCGAGGAGAACCGGATGACCTCGTCGCCGCGGAAGCCCTCGAACCGTACGAAGGGCGTGGTGTCGCCCGGCACGTACTTGGCGAACGTGCCGAAGACTCCGCCGGCGGCCTCCAGCGACGCCTTGAAGACATGGGTGACCGTGGAGACGATGCCGCCGCCCGGCTCCACCAGGAGTCCGGACAGCGCGTCGAAGACCGGGTCGCCGCCGCGCGGTTCGACCGGCTCGAAGGTCCACTGCTCGGCGGTGCGGTAGACGCCGGTGCTCTCCGTCGACTGCTCGACCACCGCGCCCGTGGCGGCGGAGTGGTCCTGGACGTTCACCCACAGACCGCTGTGCACGTTGGCGATGCGGTACGGGTCCTCGTCGGTGAGCTGCCACGACTGGCTCCGGTACGCCGGGGTGTTCTCCTCCAGGTGCTCCTGGACCAGGTGTGCGCCCTTGTCCTTGCTCCACCTGCGGACCTGGAGGTACCCGCCGCTGTGCTGGTTCTGGATCCGGAAGGTGCGCTCACCGCCCGGCGCCGACTCCAGCCGCCACGCCTGGGCCGCCCGCTGCGGCCAGTCCTGCAGCCGGTCCTGGACGATGTCCGCGGGGGACTGTTTGGCGTGGCCCTTGACGGTCAGGTACAGACCGCTGTTCACGTTCTTGATCAGGTACGTGCCCTTGGCGCTGACGCTCACGGGAACCTCCTGGGAACGGTCGGAAGAATTTCCGATTCCGGCGTTCTCACCCTATGAGCCCGTTCCCGAGGGCGCGACGGTACGGCCATCAGACCCGGCCAAGGTCAGCTCCCGGCCGCGGCCCGCGTGCGCACCGCCCACAAGGCCGGATCCCCGGCGGGCGTCCTCCGCCGATCCGGCCGCCCGCATCAGCAACGACCGGAACAGCACGCCGGGACGGCGGCCGTCACCCGCGCGGCAGGCCGCGCCTCACTGCTGATTGGGGATGGTCGGCGCCCGCTCCAGGGAGGTCGACAGCGGGACGCCGTGCTCGGCGCGCAGCCCCGCGTCGGCGGCACGGGTCGCGTACGCGGTGGCGGGCTCGGCGGGCTGGCCCTGCCGGGGATCGGCCAGGACGGTGGTCGCCAGGTGCCGCAGGACGTCCGCGTGCGCGTGGAGCATCTGGTGGGTGCGGGTGTCCGCCGGGTCGGCCAGCAGGATGCGGGCGGCGGTGTTCACGGCGCGCAGCCGGGGCTTCTGGGCCGCGCGGTGCGCCCGGGGCAGCGAGCGCCAGGCGGTGTTGGCGACGGTGATGCTCCGCCACAGGTCGTTGGTGGCCGGGTCGGTGTCGTAGAACCGCAGGCCGTACCGGCCGACGAGCCAGTACGAGAGGGACAGCGCAACGGCCGCCACGAGGTCGAACGTCAGCCAGGTGCGCGCCATGTGGTCGCGCTCCACGGCCGCGCCGACCAGCAGCGCCACGGCCGCGCCGCCCGCGCCGAAGAGAACCGTGGCGAGTACGCCGAAGAACGCGACCGCCGGAACGATGCCGATGCCGTTCTCACTGTCCACCCGGAGCAGCCCCTGCCAGTGGGGCGCCAGATAGCGGGCGTAGCGGACGGGTTTCGGGGCGGGTTCCGTGACGGCGATCCTTTTCGCCCAGCTCACGGCCATCGCTACTCACTCCTTCGTCGGGGGCACGGACGCAAGGCCACATCACCTCCACCAACGAACAAGGGAATTGCCGGATACGCTCGGCAAGGACAAGCAACGTTTCTGCTGAAGAAATTCCGTCGGACGGCCGGGCGCATTCGGGGGATACCCCGACGGGGCCGCGGCACACCTCCGTGCGCCGCCGCGGAAAAATGCCGCCGAATGCGCCCGGCGGCGCCGGTAAAACCCCCGGGCGGTACACCTGCGCGGCGATCAACGGCTCTTACGGAAATGGCACTTCCGGAAAAACGGCGGCCATGGTGCGGGGATATTCGTCCGCCGCCCGGGGAAATGGCCCCCGGGAAACGGGCCGGGTGCGGAATGCGGGAACGGGGCCGACGGGGCCCGGCGGCCCCCCTGTGGGGCCGGCCGCCGGAGCCCCAGGGAGGCCGCCGGATCTCAGCGGCCGGAACGGTGGCGGTGCGCGCCGCGGTTCGAGTACGCGTGCCGGGTGGCGGGCGTCACCGAAGGGCCGGGTTCGAGCTGGCGGATGAGCTGGTGGAAGCAGAGCAGCGCGGTGACCGGCGGCAGGCCCGCCACCGTGATGCCCGCCGGGGTGGTGGGGGCCTTGGCGATGCACAGCACCGTGGCCACGGCGGCGAAGAAGATCACCACGCACCAGGAGTGGGCGGTGCGCCGCCGGTGGGTGCGGGCCCGCAGGATGGACAGGATGGCGGCCATCCACGGCCCGTAGACCAGCAGCGGCCACAGCTGCGCGATGCGCGGCGACGTGGCCTCCCCGGCCAGTGCCCGCAGCGGCGGGTAGGACGCCACCGCGGCGAGCAGGCCGACCGCCACCACGATCACGGACGTGAGGGCGACGGTGACCACGCTGAGGGTGCGGCGCCAGGACCGGGTGCCGCCCTCCTTGGCGGCGCGGGCGGGGTGCAGGAGGGTCGGCTTGCGATGGCTGTGCGGCCCGTCGGCCGGCAGCTCCTCGACGACGGCGGGCTGTTCGGCGGTGTCCAGCAGCTGCGCCAGCTCGGCGTCGAGGTCGTCGGGGACCCGCATCGGCGCGTCGTGGCCGTAGGCGTCGGCCAGGCTCTCGTGGGCCGGCTGGTCGCGGAAGAGCGGTCCGTCGGCGAGGCCGAAGGCGGCCGTCAGGTCGGGCTCGGTGGTGACTTGGGCGGGGATCCGGTACCCGTCAGCGGTGGACGGCATCAGCAGGTGGAGGGTGGGGGGATCGTACACGGCAACTTCCCTGCGGGCTGGGCGGCGGCGTCGGGGCCCTGGCGGTCAGGCTGCGCTGGCCGCCTTCAGCACCGCCGGGGCCCCGCGCCGCATTCGGCGTCGCCGTGCTGCTGCGACCACAACGTCGCCTTGATCCGGTCGAGTTCCGCGCCGAGCCGGTCCAGCAGGTCTGCGGAGAGTTCCGGGCGGAAGTATTCCCTTTCGCATTCCGGTGCGGCCTGCGGCCGGTCGGTCGCGGGGGAGTCGGGGATGCCAACGGGCTTGAAGAAGCGCCGGCCGATGCGTCGTACCGGCTGTTCCACAGGAGAGTCAGGCATACATTGCGGAACGAACAGGCCGGACACAAGGGGACGGGTACCCGGTGCGAATGAACTCAAGAAGAGGTGGAGGGTACGAAGAGGCGGTGATCGGAAAGGTGGAAAAATCAGCCCGGTTCCGCGGGCCGTTCCCGCGGCGCGGCGCGGGGCGCCGGTGAGCCCCCGCGGACGCCGCCGGGCGGGCCTGCCGGGGCCGGCCGCCGGGGCGCGGGCCCGTGTCACTTGCACGGGGGCCTATACCACCGGCACCCGCCACGCGTCACCACGGCACCGAGCGGCGAGTTTGCCGGGGACGGGTCCGGCCCGCCACCTCCGTCGCGCGAACGGTTGTCCGTCCCAGGGCGCTCACCTCGGAGGCAAATCGTTACTGCCGCCATGGGAGCGGCTCCGGCGCGCGACGGACCGTTTCAGCGTATGCGCACCGGTGAGCTGAATCCCACTCCGACGCGCCCCCTCAAGAAGGTGTGACCACGGGACCTCCAGGGTGGCCCGGGTAGGTAATGGTGCGATTCACCTACCTGTCCTTTCCGGTATCCGGACGCCGTTCGGCGGCGGCCGGAACCCCGGCCCGACGAGGGGATTCCCGATGGGTATACGTGGTGCGGCGGGCGTCCGCACGGCCCGCGGTCCCGCCCCGCACGCCTGGACCGTGTCGACGGCGCCCGGCGGCGTACCGCTGCTGGGACACGCGCTCCCGCTGTGGCGGCGCCCGCTCGACTTCCTCGCCTCGCTGCCCGCGCACGGCGACCTGGTCGCGATCCGCCTCGGACCGCAGCGCGTATGGCTGGCCTGCGACCCGGCGCTGGTGCAGCAGATCCTCATGGACCCGCGCACGTACGACAAGGGCGGCCCGCTCTACGACACCATGCGCATGGTGCTCGGCAACGGGCTGGTCACCTGCACCCAGGACGTGCACCGCAGACAGCGCCGGCTGGCCCAGCCCTGCTTCCGCCCGTCCCGGATCGCCGACTACGCCCAGGTGATGAGCGCCGAGATCGACGCCGCCGTCGGGAAGTGGCGGCCCGGACAGACGCTGGACGTCACCGACGCGATGATGGACCTCTCGGCCCGGGTCACCACCGGCGTGCTGATGTCCACCTCCCTCGACCCGGGCCTCGCCGCCGAGGTACGCGCCTGCCTGTCGACCGTCATGCGCGGCGTCCTGCTGCGCGCGGTCGTCCCGCTCGGCCCGCTCTACAAACTCCCCACGCCCGGCAACCGCCGCTTCGACCGTGCTCTCGCCCGGCTGCACCACATCATCGACGGGATCATCGCCGAACGCCGCGCCAGTACCGCCCGGCACGGCGACCTGCTGGACACCCTCCTGAGTACCACGGACGACGCCTCCGGACCGGACGGCCGTCCCGTACCCGGAGGCAGTGCCCAGGAGTGCCCCCACGCCACCACCGCGCCCACCTCCCAGGAGGCACCCCACGACCAGGAACCGCTCACCGACCAAGAGGCGCACGACCAGTTGATGACCTTCCTCGTGGCCGGCATCGAGACCACCGCGCTGGCCCTCGCCTGGACGCTCCACCTCCTGGCGGCCCATCCCGAGGAAGAACGCCGGCTGCACGCCGAGGTGGACTCCGTGCTCGCCGGCCGGCCGCCCGCGCCGGACGACCTGCCCCGGCTCGGCCACGCCCGGCGCGTGGTCACCGAAGCCCTGCGCATGTACCCGCCCGGCTGGGCCCTGACCCGGGTGACCACCACCGAGACCACGCTGGCCGGCCACCGGCTGGCACCCGGAAGCACCGTCCTGTACAGCGCGTACGTGCTCCACCAGGACCCGGTGGCCTTCCCCGATCCCCAGCGTTTCGACCCCGACCGATGGTTGCCGGAACGGGCAGGGGGCGTTCCGGGCGGTGCGATGCTCCCGTTCGCCGCCGGCAACCGCAAGTGCATCGGCGACCACTTCGCGATGACCGAAGCCGTGCTCGTCCTTGCCGCCATCGCCGCGCGCTGGCGCCTGCGCCCGCCGTCCCCCAGAACCGTACGACCGGTTCCGGCGGCCGTGCTGAGCCCGGGCCCGCTGCCCATGGTCTGCGCCTCGCGCCGCGGACCGGACGGCACAGCGCCGGCCGTGCCATCTGAAGCACCGTGACCATGGAGAGAGAACCATGCAGGCAACAGGCTACGGCGTCCCCGAATCCGAGCTACCGGCCGACCGCTGGGGTCGTGACCCGTTAACGGGCGCCGGCCCGGGGCGCGACGCGGACGACGCCATGGCGGTGCGCGCCACCGTCGTCATCCCCCAGCTGTACTGCCCCATCCCGGCGGCGCGTCACCACGAGACCGCCGGCATCGAGCGGCGCGTCGTGGAGTGGATGGCGCGGTTCGGCTTCTGCGACAACGACTTCCACCACGCCCAGGTCCTGGCCAACCGCACCGCCGAGTGGGCGTGCCGGATCGCGCCCGACGGCAGCAGTCGGCTGCTGCAGATCGGCGCCGACTGGTCCTGCCTGGGCCTGCTGCTGGACGACGTCTATCTGGACGGCGGTCTCTTCAGCCGGCACCCGGAACGTTTCCTCCCGATGGCCGTCCAGGTGATCCACGGCGCCGACCACCCCGAGACCACCGACGGCGGCAAGACCGACCCCTACACCGTGGCGTTCGGCGAGGTCTCGTACCGCTACCGGCGGCACGCCACCGGCACGGTCGTACGGCGCTGGGTCGACGGCGTTGCCGAATGGTTTCTCGCCGCGTGCGTCGGCATGGGCCAGCGGGCGTCGGGCACCGTGCCGAGCCTGGAGGAGTACTTCGTCATCGGCCCGCGGGACCGCGGCACCAAGGCGTCCATCGCCGTCATCGAGATGGCGGAGGGCACCTCACTGCCCAACGAGGAGGCGGAGACACCCCGAATACGAGCGCTGACCCAGGTCGCCTCCGCCCTGGTCACCTTCGCCAACGACGTCTACTCCTACCACCGCGAGGTCAAGGAGCAGTCGCTGGAGTCGAACCTCGTCGGCATCCTGGAACACGGACTGCGCGTGCCGCCCCAGGAGGCCATGACCCGGGCGGCGGCGCTGCACGACCGGCTGATGTGCCTCTATCTCGCGCTGCGGGAGCGGATCGCGGTGCGGGCCACCCCCGAGGTGCGCTGCTACCTCGGGCAGCTCGACCACTTCATCCGCGGCAACCTGGACTACAGCGCCGTCAGCCCCCGCTACCGGGACGACCCGGGCGCCGCCCCCGATCCGGCGCCCGCGTTCGGCGTCTGGGCGGACTCGCCCAGCGATGGGAGCCTCGAACCGCTGCCGCTGCGCACGGTGGCGTGGTGGTGGGACCAGCTGAGCCCCGCGGCGTGAGGCGGCGGTGACGCCTCCCCGTCCGCGGTCACCGAGGGGCCCGTTCCCGGCGGGCCCCTCGGCCTCTCGCTCTTGTCGCAACGTTCCGGTACCGGCGCCGGGCCGCCCCGTGACGGCCCGCTCCGGTACCGGCAGGAAGGGTGAACCGGTGTGAGTGCACAGCCCCGTGTCGTCGTGGTGGGCGGCGGTATCGCCGGCCTGTCCGCGGCCTTCCGGCTCCAGGAGGCCGGCTGCGACGCCGTCGTCCTGGAGAGTGCCGGACCGGAGATGATCGGCGGCCGGATGGCCACCGTCGACGTCTCCGGATTCGCCGTCAACCGGGCGGCGACCATCCTCATCCACAGTTACCGCGAACTGATACGCCTGATCGCCGCGGCCGGCCTGGCGGGCGAGGTCGTGCCCGGCTCCGACCTCTTCGGGCTGGTACGCGACGGGCAGGTCCGCCGGGTGCGCCTGGGATCGCGCCGGCAGCTGGCCACCGGCGGCCTGCTGACCAGCTTCCCCCTCGGCGACGTCGGCAAGCTGCTGCGCGACTACCGGCGGGTGCGCCCGCTGCTGACGCCGCACGACATGTCGCCCATGGCCACCGCCGACTTCGAATCCGTGACCCAGTACGCCACCCGCCGCGGTCTGCGGCCCGAGACGCTGGAGTACCTGCTCGACCCGCTCGTCTCGGGGCTCTGCCTGGGCGAGCCCGAGGAGGTCTCCGCCGCGATGCCGTTCGTCTTCATCGACGTCATCCTGTGCGGCGGCGGCTTCTTCACGTCCAAGGAGGGCGTCGGCTTCCTGCCCAAGGGGCTGGCCCGGCAGCTGACCGTCGAATACCGCGCCCACGTCACCTCGGTCGAGGACCGCGGGGACGAGGTGGCCGTCACCTGGCAGCGGCCGGGCGAGCCGGAGCGCGTCGAGACGGCGGCGGCCTGCGTCCTGGCCGTACCGCCACCGCAAGTACCTCCGCTGTACGCACAACTTACGCCCGAGCAACGGGAGTTCCTGGACGACGCGCCCTACGCCCGCAGCATCCACGTCGCCTTCGGTCTCGACCGGCCCACGCGGGAGCAGGCGATGCTGGTGCAGGCGTCCCGCGTCGAACACCCCGACCTCTGCGCGTTCGTACTGGAGCACAACCTCTCCCCGCAGCGCGTACCGGACGGGACCGGGCTGGTGATGACGCATCTGCGCGGCGCGTGGTCGGACCGCAACTGGGACCTGGGCGACGACAAGGTGGTGGACCACGTCCTGGCGGGCGTCCGGCGGCTGGGCGTCCTGCCCGAGCTGGAGCGCCACACCACGATGACGCACATCTGGCGCGTCTCGCCGTGCCTGATCGGCCGGCGGCCGGGGGACTACCGCGCCATCGCCCGGTTCGCGGCCGGATTCGACCCCCGCGGCCGCGTCCAGCTCGCCGGTGGCGACCACCTGGGGCACTCGACCACCAACAGCAGTGTGTGCTCGGGCGAACGGGCCGCCCGCAATCTGCTGGCCCGGCTGCGCGGCGAAGGAGCGCTCGCGCCGGTGCGCCACTGACCCGCACCCCGGCGGCGCAACTGCCCGCGCTCACAACCGATTCACCCGTAAGAGTGGCTGCTTACGGGTGGATCGGGCGCGCCGCAATGGCTATACACGGGCGCGCTTAGCACACTCCGGCCCGCGGCGCGCGACAAGTCACTCATCCTGGTTACCGCGGGTCCGTATGGGCGTACGCTCTGCGCTATCGCAGGCAGAGTGCGGCCGGACGGGCCCGCACTCGCGGCGGGCGGGAGAAGCAGCGCGGCGAACGGATTCGGTCATGACCCACGGCTGGGAGCACGTACGCGACGTACGGCGGGAGTTGCTGGAGCGCAACGCCGAACTGGACGCGGCGGAACGGGCGTTGTCCCGGCTCCGCGGCACCGCCGGCGGCCCGGTGGCCGCCCAGCGCGGCGGCCTGCTCTCCTTCGCCGGATCGGCCGGGATGGGCAAGACCGCGCTGCTCGCCGAGGTGCGCGCCCGCGCCGCGGCCCGCGGCTGCACCGTGCTCTCCGCACGCGGCAACGAGCAGGAACACGGCATGGCCTTCCACGTCGTACGCCAGCTCGTGCAGCCGGTCCTGGCCGGATACGACGAGGCCACCTGCCGCACTGTCCTGGGCAGCTGGTACGACATCGTCGCCCCGGCCCTCGGCCTGGTGGCCGACGCGGGCGGCAGCTCCCCCGACCCCACCGGCGTACGCGACGGCCTGGACTGGCTGGTGACCCGCCTGGCCGTACAGCAGGCACCCACCGTACTGGTGATGGACGACGCGCAGTGGGCCGACCAGGAGTCGCTGAGCTGGCTGACCGCCTTCGCGCCACGCGCCGAGGACCTGCCGATGCTCGTGGTGGTCGCCTACCGGCCCGACGAACTGCCGCGCAGCGCCGCCGCCTTCCGCAAGCTCGCCGAACGCCACGCCTCCCGGCCCTACGTCCTCACCCCGCTCACCTGCGAAGCGGTCAGCAGCATCATCCGCGACGCGGTGGGCGACGAGGCCGAGGACAAGTTCTGCACCGAATGCTGGGCGGTCACCGACGGCAACCCCTTCGAAGCCGTGGAACTCGCCGCCGGACTGCGCGAGCGCGGCCTCAAGGGCTGCCGGGACGACCTGCCGGCGCTGCGCGAACTGGGCTCGGCCGTCAAGGGCAAGGGCCTGGTCGAGCGGCTGGACCGGCTCGGCGGCGCCGCCGTCCGCCTCGCCTGGGCCGTCGCCGTCCTGGGCACCTCCGCCACCCCCGAAGTCACCGCCGGAGTCGCCGCGCTCGGCAGCGAGTCCGGGGAGGACGTCGTCGCCCAGCTGCGCGAGGCACGCATCCTGGCACCGGACGAGGGCCCGGACGGCATCCTGCAGTTCGCCCACCCGCTGATCGCCACCGCCGTCCACCGCGCGATCCCGACAGCACTGCGCGTCGGCATGCACAACGTCGCCGCCGAAGCCGTGGTGGAAGCCGGCCTCGGACCGACGGTCGCCGCGCGGCACCTGCTGGAGGTGCCCTGCGAGGGCGACGACTGGGTCGTCCAGCGGCTGCGCCAGGCCGCGCAGGAATACGTACGCGCCGGAGCCCCCGACGCCGCCCGCCGCTTCCTGGCCCGCGCCCTGCGCGAACCGCCCTCGCCGGAGGACCGCGCCGCCGTCCTGTTCGAACTGGGCGCCGCCACCTTCCTCGCCGCGCCCGAGGTCACCGTCAACTACCTGCGCGAGGCGCTGGCCGAACCGGACGTCGAGCCCGATCTGCGCGAGGCCATCACCTACCGGCTGGCCCAGGCCCTCGCCCACACCGACCAGGTGGCCGAGGCCGCTGCGGTGGCCGCCGAGGAGGCCCGGCGCACCAGCCTCCCCGCCACCCGGCTGCGCATGCAGGCCGAGAACTTCGTATGGAGCGCCTTCCGGGCCGACGAACCGGACTCCGCCGCCCGCTCCCGCAGGCTGGCCCGGCTCGCCGACCACCTGACCGGCGACGGTCCCGCCGAGCGCTACATCCTCGGCCTGCGTGCCTGGGACTGCGTGGTGCACGGCGAGCCCGCCGCCACCGCCCTGCGCTACGCCGAAGCCGCCCTGATCGGCGGGCTGAGCTGGACGGAGGACAACCGCGGCTTCGAGGTCCCGGTCGCCGTCGCCATGACGTTCATGTACTGCGACCAGCCCGGCCGCGCCGAGGAACTGTTCACCCGCGGCATGGCCGAGTGCGAACGCAAGGGCTGGCGCGGCGCCCACCTGGCCTTCGGCCACGCCCTGCTCGGCTACATCCGCTACCGCCGCGGTGCGCTCGCCGAGGCCGAGGCGCTGGTCCGCGAAGGGCTGCGGATCGCCGAGCGGGTCGGCGGCGCGGTGCCCGCCCAGTGGTACGCCATCGGCATCCTCATCGAGATCCTGCTCGCCCGCGGCCGCGTCGAAGAGGCCCAGCAGATCGCCGACCACTTCGGCTACGGCGAAGTGGTGCCCAACGCCGTGGTCTACCCCGACTCCCGTACGGTCTACAGCGAACTGCTGCTGGCCCGCGGCCTGCACCGGCACGCCGAACACCACCTCAAGGCCGTCGGCAGGCGGCTGGAGGCCCGCGGCATGCGCAACCCCGCCTGGTGCCCCTGGCAGCTGCACCTCGCCCGCGCCACCGCGCTCACCGACAGCCCGCACGCCGTCGAGCTGGCCGAGGAAGGCGTACGCCGCGCCCGCAGGTTCGGTACCGCCACGGCGATCGGCGAGGCGCTGCACTGCGCCGCCAACGTGATCGGCGGCGGCCGGGCCCTGAAGCTGCTCGCCGAGGCCGTACGGGAACTGGAGCACTCACCCGCCGGGTACGCACTCGCCGAAGCCCTGGTCGACCACGGCGCCGCTCTGCGCCGGGCCGGCCTGCCGCAGGACGCCGCCGAGCGCCTGTACCGCGGGCTGGAGGGTGCCGTCCACTGCGGCGCCGACGCGCTGGCGGAGCGCGCCCGCGACGAACTGTCCGCGGCCGGCCTGCGCCCGCTCCAGCTCCACAGCACCGGCACCGACGCGCTCACCTCCCAGGAGCGGGTGGCCGCCGAACGGCTCGCCCTGGGCTGGTCCCCCGGCCGTATCGCCGAGGAGCTGGCCACCCCGGAGACGGTCGTCACCCGCCTGCTGTCCAGCGTCTGCCGCAAGATGGGCACGGACTACGCGGGGCTGCCGCGGCTCCTGGAGACGGCCGACCCGGCCACCGTGGCGGACGGGCCGCCGCGGCGTTGACGCCGGGCCCGCCGGCCTCCGGCGGCCACGTACGATGGCGGTATGTCCTTCCTCCGCCGCCGCAGCGCAGCCACGCCCGCCGGGCCTGACTTCGACGTCCTCGCCATGGACCCCGGGGACTGGCCCGGCAACCTCGGGGCCGGGCTGCTGCCCGCCCCCGACGGCAGCTGCCAGGGGGTCTTCCTGCGCTACGACCTGTTCGGCGGGCGCGGCCCCGCGATGATCATCGGCAACCTCCCGGAGGGCTCACCGGCCCGCGACCTCGCGGACGACCAGGTCCCCTTCGAGGTGGCCCAGCTGCTCGCCGCCCTCGGCAACGACGAGCCGGTCACCGTCGTCGAGACCGAGGACACCCCGGTCATGCACGACGACAACCTGCTGATCGTCAAGCGCATCAAGTGCTCCGAGGGCCGCATCTCCTGCGCCCAGTTCGACCGCAGCGACGGCGTCCTGGTCACCATCGCCAGCTGGGACCGCCCGATCACGGACGACCTCTACGCCCTGCTGAAGCCGCTGCCGGCGGAGATGTTCCAGCAGGGGTGAAGGGCCGGCGCGCATCGTGTTCCTCCACGGCGACAACGGCCTGACGCTGCCACGCGGGGCGACGGGCTTTTTCCGGCGCGAGGACGGACCGCTCCCGGAGACCGATCTCCGCGCGTTCCGTTCCGCTGTGCACACCGCCGCCCGCCTCGCCGGGGGCAGCGTGGACGAGGTCCGGGAACGGGCGTATCCGTCGACCTTCCACTCCGCGACGGTCACCGACCGCGCAGGTGAGCACGCCGTCCGGTGCCACGCCCACCACCCCTGGATCGCCTTCTCGCCGAAGCCCCGGCACGGGGACGGCGAGGAGTTCCACGCGCCACCGGCCTGGGCCCGCGCCTTCGCCGGCGCGGGCTTCGAGGTCCTGGGCATCGAGCAGCTTGCCACCCCGCTCTCCGGCCTGGACGCCTCGGTGCTCACCGAGGACGAATGGCGCGAGGCGCGCTACCACGGCGTCACCACGGTGGGCGAGGTCCTCTTCAACGCGTGGGACTGATGGGCAAGCGGCGCGCGGCGCCCGGCCGTACGCAGGGCGTCACCGCCCCCGCTACCCGTCCGAGGCCCGCATCTCCACATCCGCCGCCCGCACATACCCCACCCGGTGCCCCACCTGGATCTCGTAGTACACGTCCTTGCCGCGGACGACCGCGTGCTTGGACACGTCGTACGTCGGGGCGTAGAAGTACTCGCCGCGCACCCGGTTGCCGACCGCGTAGCGCTGGCCCGCCAGGAGTTTGTACGGGAGCGGGGTGACGGCCTGTACGGGGACGCCTGCCGGGTAGGCCGACTGCTCCGGGTAGGCGCGGCCGTAGACCGGGATGTCCGTCCGGCCCGCCTTCGGGGTGATCACCAAGCCCTTCGCGTCGACCGCGGTGGGCCGTTTCGCCGGGTTGTGGAACCACGCCTTCTGGCCGAGGTACCAGATGGCGGTCCACTCGCCGCGGCGCTCCGCGACCGCGTACCGCTGGCCGGTGGTGGCGCGGGCGCCGGTGTCGTTCACGCCGGTCGTCGAGGGGCTGCCGTCCGGCCGCAGGCCGATGTCCTGGACCAGCGGCGCGCTCCCGCTCGGCCCGGTGTGCAGGCGGACCGCCGTGGAGCCGTGCGGCGCGCACGGCCGGCCGGGCTTGACGCAGTCCGTGTAGACGGGCCGGTGGCGGTCGTAGTCGGGGCGGATGGTGACCAGCCCGCCCCGGGGGCCCGCCGTACGGACGAACGGGCTGCCCAGCAGCCGGAAGTAGTGCGCCCAGTCCCAGTACGGGCCGGGGTCGGTGTGCATGCCCTTGATGGTGGCCGGTGTCGTGCCGGGCACGTTGTCGTGGCCGATGATGTGCTGCCGGTCCAGCGGCAGGCCGTACTTGTGCGCCAGATAGCGCACCAGCCGCGCCGAGGCCCGGTACATCGCCTCGGTGTACCAGGCGTCCGGAGCCGCGAGGAAACCTTCGTGCTCGATCCCTACGGAGTGCGCGTTCACATACCAGTTCCCCGCATGCCAGGCGACGTCCTTCGTCGGCACGTGCTGGGCGATCAGCCCGTCCGCCGACCGGATCGTGTAGTGCCAGGACACATACGTCGGGTCCTTGATGAGCTTCAGCGTCGTCTCCCACGACCCCTCGGTGTCATGGATGACGATGGCGTCCACCCGCTGGTCCCGCGGACGGTCCGCCTTGTCGTGGTTGCCGTAGTCACCGTCGCCGAACTCCTCGTACGGCGCCGGTACGGACACGCAGGAGACCGTGTACGGGCATTCGAGCCGGGACCCGGCGGGCGCGGCGGCGGACCGCAGCCCCAGGCGGCCGAGCTGCGCCCGGTCGGCCGTCAGCCCGGGGGAGGCGGGCAGCGTCACCCGCTGGCCCGAGTCGGTCGTACGGGACTGGCCCTGCCGCAGGACGTCGTACACATCGTCGGCGAAGCCCGCCGCGGTACGGGCGTCGTCCGCGCCCGAATAGCGCGCCACGGAGCCGTACCACTGCGCCGGGTCGGCGGAGAGCGGGCCGAGGCGGCGCTGCTCCGCGGCCAGCAGCGCCGCACCGCCGCGGATGTTCGCCGCCGGATCGCGCCGCAGCCGCTCGGCGGGCAGTCCCGTCAGCCGCGCCGCCCGGTCCAGGGTCCGCAGCCGGGCCGGGAGCGCGGCGGGGGCGGGCGGCTGGGCGCGCACCCGCTTGCGGGCCCGGGAATCGTCGCCGCGCGGGTCCTCGTCGCCCTCGCCGTGGTGCGGCCGCTCGGCCAGCGCCGTACGGGCGTCGGTCAGGTGCATCGGGCCGTAGCCGCCGGAGACGCTGGGCGCGCCGCCGTGACCGTCCCAGCGCGACTCCAGGTAGGCGACGGCCAGCAGCACGTTCGGCGGCACGCCGTACTGTACGGCGGCGTCGGCGAAGGCCCGCTGGAGGGCGCCGGCGGCGGGCTGTGCCGCCGAGGCGCGCGGCTGCCCGGCCGTGCCGGACGGCGCGGCGGAGACCAGGGGCACCAGCAAGGCCGCCGCCGCGACGGCGGTGGCGGCCCTGCGCGCTCTGGAGCGGGGGAGTCTCTTCTCGTCGGATCCTCGCAATGCAGCCTCCTGGGGCCGACCGGGCGAGCCGGGGCGTCTGGCGGATGGTGTGCATACGGTGCGCGTACGGGCGTGCGCGGGAGGGGACCCGAATACAGCTATCGCCTGGCCGACGATCCGTCAATCACCGTGGACCCCACGGGTTTCGCATGTCAGCACGTGTGCCGCAACCCCGTACGAGCGGACGCGACGGAGCCCGCACACACGTGAGCGGCACGCCCGGTGCGGCGTGCCGCTCACATACCCCCCTTGACGGATCAGCGGGTGCCGACCGCCGCCCGCACCGCGCGCCGTGCCATCTGGCAGTCGTCGTGCAGCCGGCGCAGCAGCAGCCGCTGCTCCTCACCCGCCGCCAGCGCACCGGGGTGTCCCGGCCCCGGCGTGCCCGTCGGCGTGGGCTCGCGCATCGTGCGCTGCACGGCGGTCTCGTAACGCCGTATTTCGCGGGTGAGCACCAGCATCAGATTCACCAGGAAGGCGTCCCGCGCGGCCGGCCCGGCGGCCTGCGCGAGCTGGCTGATCTGGCGGCGCGCCACGGGGGCGTCACCGAGCACCGACCACAGGGTGGCGAGGTCGTAGCCCGGCAGGTACCAGCCGGCGTGGTCCCAGTCGAGCAGCACCGGCCCGGCGGGCGACAGCAGGACGTTGTTCAGCAGCGCGTCACCGTGGCAGAACTGGCCCTGGGTGTGGGACAGGCCGTGCAAGAGCTTTTGCAGGTCGCCCAGGTCCCGGTCGGTCAGCAGGCCGAGGCCGTGGAAGTGCGCGATACGCTTGCCGTACTCCAGCGGCATGTCGAACATCCCGGCCGGCGGCCGCCAGAGGTTGACCCGGCAGATCGCGCCGAGCGCGGCCCGGACGTCCGCACGGGGCGGTGCTTCGGTGGGATGCCGTTGGATGCAGGCGATCCGGCCGGGCATCCGCTCGACGACCAGAGTGCAGTTGTCCGGGTCCGCGGCGATGAGCCTCGGTACGCGTACCGGCGGGCGGTGGCGTACGAAGGCCCGGTAAGCAGCTATTTCGTGCCGGAACCGCTCGGCCCACGCGGGGGAGTGGTCCAGTAAACACTTGGCGACCGCGGTCGTGCGGCCAGTGGTGCCCACCAGCAGGACGGACTTGCCGCTGCGGCGGAGCACCTGGACCGGATGGAACTCGGGGCAGATGCGGTGCACGGAGGCGACCGCGGCGCGCAGCTGGGCGCCCTGGGGGCCGGACAAGTCGAGTCTCCCGCTGAGCGGTTGGGGGCCTCCCCCTTGCGTCCGCCGGTTTCTTCCGCCGGCCAGGCCGGACACCGCCCCCGGAGACTGGGAGGGGTCCAGATACGGCCCGCTTCCCGGAGGCTGCGGGCGGTACGGCCGGTTCGGGGCGCTCACGGCGGACGATGCTGCGTACATGGGTGAGGCTGATCCCTTCGTGCGCCGACGAGTTGCGGTGCGGCTCCCGGCCCGATGACCGGGCCCGAGGGCCCGGATCCGGTGTCCGCACCCTGGGGAATGCGGTACCGACACCGGGCCGGGGGCTGCACTCCTAACGGAACACGCGGGCGCGGGTGGCAGACCATCTGGCGCACCCTGGCGAACCCTGGCGAATGCTCGCGGGTGTCCCGGACGGGCCGTTACTGTCAAGCCAGTCGAGGAACCTGGGGGCTTGACGTGGACAGGGAGCCGAACACCCGTCTCGCGGACCTTTTCGGCCTGGCCGGCTGGTCCAAGGGCGAACTCGCGAGACTGGTCAACCGGCAGGCGGCCGCCATGGGGCATCCGCAGCTGGCGACCGACACCTCGCGGGTACGGCGCTGGATCGACACGGGGGAGACCCCGCGGGACCCGGTGCCCAAGGTGCTCGCCGCCCTGTTCACCGAGCGTCTCGGCCGTGTCGTAACCATCGAGGACCTAGGGTTCGATCGTTCCGGGCGCGCGGGGCGGAAACAGGCCACGGACGGCCTCCCGTGGCCGCCCGAGCGGACGGCGGCGGTCCTCACGGAATTCACGGGAATGGACCTCATGCTCAACCGACGCGGCTTGGTGGGCGCGGGCGCGGCGCTCGCCGCGGGCTCCGCACTCAGCAGCGCCATGCACGACTGGCTGCACACCGACCCGGCGCTGGCAGCCGACGCCCCCCGATTCGACGACCCCTTCGCCGACCACACCATCGACCAGATCGGCTTCGACCGCTACGAGGCGGCCCCTGTGGGGTCGCAGGAGATCGACGCGCTGGAGCGCTCGGTCGAGGTCTTCCGCGCCTGGGACGCGGCCCGCGGCGGCGGGCTCCAGCGCAAGGCCGTGGTGGGCCAGCTCAACGAGGTGGGCGGGATGCTCGCCTACCGCCACCCCGAGCATCTCCAGCGCAGGCTGTGGGGCGTGGCGGCGAACCTCGCCGTGCTGGCCGGCTGGATGTCCCACGACGTGGGCCTGGAGCCCACCGCCCAGAAGTACTTCGTGATCGCGGCCCACGCGGCACGAGAGGGCGGCGACCGGCCCCGCGCGGGCGAGGCGCTCTCCAGGGCGGCCCGCCAGATGGTGCACCTCGGGCGTCCGGACGACGCCCTGGACCTGATGAAGCTGGCCAAGTCCGGCTCCGGCGGCGAGACCCTGCCGCGCACCCGCGCCATGCTCTACACGATCGAGGCGTGGGCCCAGGCGGCCAAGGGCCAGGGCCAGGCCATGCGCCGCACGCTGGGCGAGGCGGAGGAACTGTTCGTCTCCGACCGGGGTGACGTTCCGCCGCCGAGCTGGATGCAGATGTTCGACGAGGCGGATCTGCACGGCATGCAGGCGCTGGCCTTCCGTACGCTCGCCGAGCACGACCCGAAGGCGGCGAAGATCGCGCAGGTGCACGCCAAGCAGGCGCTGCGGCTGCGGGACGCCGGCCGGCAGCGGTCGACGATCTTCGACTACCTCTCGATGGCCTCGGCCTGCTTTATCGGCAACGACCCCGAACAGGCCGACCGCTACGCCCGGCTGGCGCTGGTGTCCATCAAGGAGAACTCCTCCCACCGCACCTGGGACCGGCTGCGCGAGATGTACCGGCTCACCAACCAGTATTCCGACTACGCCAAGATCCAGGATCTGCGGGAGGAGATCCAGCGGGTGATGCCCAGGGCCAAGGGCCAGGGGCTGGGACCGGGGCTGGGCCCGGCGGGCAGGAGCCTGCGGATCTGATCCCGGTGTGACGTTCACGGGCCGCCCGGACCCCGCGGTGCCCGTGTAAGCGAACGGAACGCTCCTGAACCGTAACGCTCCTGAACCGTATTGCCCACGCCCAGGGGCCCTGGCGGGCGTCCGGTGCCCCGTGCTCCGTACGGTGCCGCCGCTCCGCTAGCCGCTCACCCTGGCGATCAGCACACACGCGTCGTCCTCGCGCTCGGCGCCGCCGAACTCCTCCGCGATGATGCGGACGCAGTCCTGCGCGTCACGGGCCGCGGCGAACCGTGGTGCCAGCGACAGGAGGCGCTCGGAGCCCTCGT
This sequence comes from Streptomyces sp. NRRL F-5755, assembly GCF_001279365.1. Lineage (NCBI taxonomy): Bacteria > Bacillati > Actinomycetota > Actinomycetes > Kitasatosporales > Streptomycetaceae > Streptomyces > Streptomyces sp. NRRL F-5755. The sequence continues at coordinate 19,160 of NZ_LGCW01000218.1, forward strand.
GGGAGGCCAGCGGGCCGTGCGAGCGGCGCGGTACCAGTCCGTCGGTGTGCAGGACCAGCAGATCGCCGGGCGCCAGCTGTTCGCACCGCTGGGTGTAGTGGGCGCCCGTCGTGGCGCCGAGCAGCACGCCCTCCGGCGGGCTCAGCGGGCTGCCGGTGCCGTCGCGGAACAGCAGCGGCGCCGGATGCCCGGCCTGCGCCCAGACCAGTTGGCGGGTGGCCGGGTCGAAGCGGCAGCACACCGCGCTGCCCAGGGCGGGCTGTGCGGAGGTGTCCAGCAGCTGGTTCAGATAGCCCATCAGCGGGCCCGGCTCCTGACCGGACACCGCCATGCCGCGCAGCGCGCCGAGCACCATGGCCATGCCGGAGGTGGCGGTGGCGCCGTGGCCGGTGAGGTCGCCGACGCTCAACAGCGTCTTGCCGTCCGGGAGTTGCAGGGCGTCGTACCAGTCGCCGCCGATCAGGGCGCTGGTGCCGGAAGGGAGGTAGCGGGCGGCCAGGTCGAGGGCGACCGGCCCGCCCTGCGGGAACCGCAGGGAGCCGCGCCACGGCGGCAGCACGGCTTCCTGCAGTTCGACCGCAAGCCGGTGTTCGGTCTGCGCCCGGTGCCGTTGGCGCTGCAGCGAGTCACGGGTCTCGCGCACCGCACGCTGGCTCCGGCGCAGCTCGCTGACGTCCCGCAGCACGGCCCACATGCATGCGGTGCTTCCGTCCGCGTCGAGCACCGGCTCGCCCACCATGTGCACCGTACGCACGCACTGGTCGGCGCGTACGATGCGGAACTCGCCGTCGATCGGCCGGCCGTCCACCAGGCAGTCCGTGACCATCGTGGTCAGCAGCTGCTGGTCCTCGGCGAAGACCAGGGAGGGCAGCTCGTCCAGGGTCAGCGGTCCCTCGGCCGGGTCCCGGCCGAAGATCCCGAACAGCTCGTCCGACCAGCTCACCCCGTCGGTGAGCAGATTCCACTCGGCGCTGCCGACCCGGCTGAGCAGTGAGCCCGGGTGGTCCGCCGGCTCGGGCGGGGCCGCGGGCAGCGGCTCCTCGTCCGGCAGGACGTCGGGGTCGGCGGGCAGGCCCTCCCGGAGCTGGTCCAGGTGCCCGCCGAGGTCGTCGAGGTGGTGGACGGCCAGGTCGCACAGCGCCCGCTGCCAGCGCAGCCGCGGGTCCGGGTGCTCCTCGCCGTCCCCCGAGGTCTCCCGGCGTACGGCGTCCAGTCCGCCGCGCAGCCGGCGTGCTTGCGTGATCAGCGCTTCGACCACGTCGCGCTCGGGTGGCTGGGCGGCTGAACGGTCCGCGAAGAGGTGGGACGGCATACGTACTCCGATATCAGGCGGCGCCGGGGCCAGGTCTGACGGAAGGGCCGGTAACGACTGTTGCACAGGCAGCGACCGCCCGTAAGGGATTTGGCATTACCCGATACGGTGGTGCACTCGGCATATGCCCCCGGCCGCCCTGGAGCAACCCTCCGCCGAATCGGCGGAATGGAGCGTTCCAGGCTAGGCTTCCGCCGCCGTAGCGCGCTCGGGCTCCACCGATCCATGGTGGGAACGACGCATACGACCCGTGGTCACCGGCAAGAATGCCGGTCAGCGGAAATCCCGTTGCCAGCCTGTCCCCCGCACCGGATGCTGACCTCATGTTCGATCCAGACATAGCGCCCAGTGGCACCCTGCTCGGCCTCCTGCAGCGAGGCCGCGGCGACGGGACCCTGCATGCCCTCGCGGCGCCGCGGGCCGAGGCGCTCGCGGCACTGAACGACAGTGTGCTGCGCGACCCCCGCCGCGACTGGCAGGTCGAGAACCGCTCCCTGTACTACGCACGCCTGTACATGCAGCTCGACGGCGGCCTCGAAGAGATCGAACGGCATCTTTTCCACCCCGACGACCTCACCGACCCCGGCGAGGAGCGCACCGGGCTCGCCCTCGCCGTGCTCGGCCACCTCGCCGCGTACGGCCGGGGCGCCGCCCTCCTGCTGCTGCGCAGCTACGCCGCGGCCGGTACGAACTGGCGCTGGGCCCTGGACGAGCTGGCGCTGCGCGACGACGACGCGGGCCTGGCGACCCTCGCCCCCGCCGTCCTCGCCCGCTTCCCGCTGACCCCCGAGGGCGACGCCGAGCTGGCCGCCGCCGTCCGGGACGCCTTCGAGCCCCGCCCGTGGCGGCTGTGGGCCGACGACCCCCGCTACGGCGAGCGCATCCGCGCCGCCCAGGAGCAGGGCTGCTTCGACCGCTGGCAGCGCCAGCTGCGGCCCGGCGGACCGCGCCCCGGCTGGAGCGTCACCGAGATCCTGGACTGGGCCCAGCAGGGCCTGGAGCTGCACCCCGAGGAGTGGCGGCAGGTGCCGGCCGCGCGCTGCCTGGCGGCCGTCGCGGGCCCCGAGGATCGCCCCGAACTGCTGCGCGCCGCGCGTACGGGACCGGACGCCGCCCGCGCCGCCGCCCTGCGCCACCTCGCCGAACGCGGCGACCCCGAGGCCCTCGACCTCATCGAGGCCGCGGCCGCCGACCCCCTCTCCAGCAGGCCGCTCGCCGAGGCCGCGGTCGCCGCCTTCGAGCGGATGCGCGCCGTGGCCGCCATCGAGCGGGCCCGCCGGTGGGCCCCCCGCCCGGACCGCCTGGGCGCCGCCGGCGCCACGATGCTGGCCCGCCGCGGCGGGCGCGCCGACGCCGATCTGGTCCTGGCCGCGCTGCGCCGTACGGTCCGCATGGAGGGCCCGGACGCGGACGGGCTGTGGGAGCTGGTCGACGGGGCGGGCCGCCTGGGCGTGGTCTGCGCGGCGCCGGTATTGCGCCATATTTACCGCGAGACCTCCTCGTCCCACCTCAGGGGCCGCGCCGCTGCCGCGCTGGCCGTCACCGACCCCGGCTTCCCGGCGGGCTTCGCCGTCGAGTGCCTGTGGGACTGCGAGGAGACGACCAGAGAGCTGGCCGCCCGCCACGCGGCGACCGGTGACGACCGGGTCGTGGAGCAGCTGCGCCGGCTGGCCGCCGATCCGGCCGAGGAGGCCGAGGTGCAGACGGCGGTACGGGCCCGGTTCGGGCCGGACGCGCCGGCGGTCTGAGCGGGCGCCGCCCCGGCGCGCGCTCCAACGCTCATGGGACGTTCCCCGGCTGGACAGATCCACGTGGCCGGGGCCACGCCCGGCGGGCCGACAAAAGGTCCATGCGTGTTGTCATCGTCACCGAGTCCTTCCCGCCCGACGTCAACGGCGTCGCGCACTGCGCCCTGGAAACCACCCGGTATCTGGTGCGGCGCGGCCACGATCTGCTCGTCGTGGCCCCGCTCGGGGCCGACGGGGCGCCGGACGGCGGGCGGGGCGGCCCCTGCCCGGTGGTGCGCGTGCCCTCGGTGCCGCTGCCCGGCTATCCGCAGGTCCGGGTGGCGCTGCCCGGCCGCCGGCTGGCCGCCGCGCTGGACGGGCACGGCCCGGATGTCGTGCACCTGGCGAGCCCCTTCATCCTCGGCGCGCGCGGCATGACGGCCGCCGCCCGGCGCGGCGTGCCCGTCGTCGCCGTCTATCAGACCGATCTCGCCCGCTTCGCCCGCGCCTACCTGGGCACCGGCAGCGGCGCGGCCTGGCGGCGCCTGCGGGCCGTGCACGCCGCCGCCGACCGCACCCTGGCACCGTCCAGCTCAGCCCTGCGCGACCTCGCCGCGCACGGCGTACCCCGGCTGCGGCTGTGGCCGCGCGGGGTGGACTCCGCGCGGTTCCACCCCGCCCGGCGCGACGAGGTGCTGCGCAGTTCGCTCGCCGCCGGCCGGGAGCTGCTGGTCGGGTACGTCGGGCGGCTCGCGCCGGAGAAGGAGGTGCGCCTGCTGGCCCCGGTCTCGCGGCTGCCCGGCGTACGGACCGTGGTGATCGGGGACGGGCCCAGCGGCCCCGGCCTGCGCACCGCGCTGCCCGGGGTGCGCTTCCTCGGGCGCCGTACGGGTGACGAGCTGGCCCGCCTGATGGCCTCGCTGGACGTCTTCGTGCACACGGGCCGCCACGACACGTTCTGCCAGACCGTCCAGGAGGCGATGGCGGCCGGGGTGCCCGTCGTGGCCCCGGCCGCGGGCGGCCCGCTGGACCTCGTCGAGCACGGCCGTACGGGCCTGCTGGTGCCGCCGGGCGACGGCGAGGCGGTGCGCGACGCCGTCGGGCGGCTGGCCGGGAACCCGGCGGCACGGGCACGGCTGGGCGCCGCGGGCCGTGCGGCGGTCGAGCACCGCACGTGGGAAGCGGTCGGCGACGAGCTGCTGGGCCACTACGAAGACGTGCTCGCGCGCCGGACGGCGGTGGCCGTATGACGGCGCGACCGGGCACGTCCGCGGTGTACGTCCCCGACCAGGCCCGCTACACGGGCGCCGGGCTGCGCATCGTACGGCTCGCGAACTTCGTGACCCCGGAGTCGGGCGGGCTGCGCACCGCTCTGCGCGCCCTGGGGGCCGGGTACCGCGCCGCGGGCCACGAACCGGTCCTGGTCGTCCCGGGCCCCGCCGTACGCGACGAGACCACCGACCAGGGGCGCGTGATCACCCTGCCCGGCCCGGTGCTGCCCGGGACGGGCGGCTACCGCGTACTGGCCGACCGGCGCCGCGTCCAGCGAGTCCTGGAGGCGCTGGCCCCCGACCGCCTGGAGGTCTCGGACCGTACGACGCTGCGCTGGACCGGCGAGTGGGCGCGGCGGGCCCGGGTCCCGGCAGTGATGGTGTCCCACGAAAGTGTGGACGGCGTGCTGCGGGCCTGGGGCGTCCCGAGCGGACCGGCGCGCGCCGCCGCGGACCGGGTCAACCTCCGGACCGCGCACGCCTACAGCCGGGTGGTGTGCACGACGGAGTGGGCGGCGGCCGAGTTCACCCGGCTCGGTGCGCGCAATGTCGTACGTGCCCCGCTCGGTGTCGACCTGACGGCACGTCACCCCGGCCTGCGCAGCCCGCAGTTGCGGCATAGGTGCGCGGGCGGGGCCGATGTGCTCCTGCTGCTGTGCTCGCGGCTGTCACCGGAGAAGCGGCCGGGACGCGCGCTGGACGCCCTGGCGGAGCTGCGGTGGCGGGGTGTGGACGCGGCGCTGGTGGTGGCGGGGGACGGGCCGCTGCGGCCCCGTCTGGCGGCCCGCGCGCGGGCCGAGCGGCTGCCCGTGGTGTTCCTGGGGCACCTCGCCGATCCGGCCGAACTCGCCGCCCTCCAGGCCGCCGCGGATGTGGCGCTGGCGCCCGGACCGGCGGAAACGTTCGGTCTGGCGGCCTTGGAGGCCCTGGCCTGCGGCACTCCGGTCGTCGCCGGTGCCGCTTCGGCCCTCGCCGGCCTGGTCGGCCGCGGCGGCGACACCGCCCTCGACGACGGCGCCTCGTACGCCGACGCGGTGCTGCGCGTCCTCGCCCGCCCCGAGGCGCACCGCCGGGCGGCGGCCCGGCAGCGCGCGGAAGGGTACGGATGGCAGCCCGCGGTCGCGGCCTTCCTCGCGGCGCACGACGCGGCCGCGGAGCCCGTACAGCCCCTCGTCAGCCCAGCGACTCCTCCGGGCCGAACGGACGGGCCGGAAGCCGCGGGGACGGTTCCGGTACGGCCGGTGCCTCCGGCCGTCGGGCCCAGCGGGCGGCGATGACCGCGCAGACCATCAGCTGGAGCTGGTGGTAGAGCATCAGCGGCAGGATCACCGGGCCCGCCGCGCCGCCGAACAGCACCGCCGCCATGGGCAGCCCGGTGGCCAGGCTCTTGTTCGAGCCGCAGAAGACGATGGTGATCCGGTCCTCCCGGCAGAACCCCAGCCGGCGCGCGGCGTACGAGGTCGTGACGAGCGCCGTGCCCAGCAGGCCCGCCGCCAGGAGCAGCAGGGCCAGCAGCCGGACGGGGGTGACCTGGTGCCAGATGCCCTGGGTCATGCCCTTGCTGAACGCGGTGTAGACGACGAGCAGGATCGAGGCGCGGTCCAGAAGACCGAGCGGTTTGCGGTGCCGGGCGAGGAAGCCGCCGACCCAGCGGCGCAGCACCTGGCCGGCGGCGAACGGCAGCAGGAGCTGGGTGGCGATGGCCGCCAGCCCGGCCGCCGAGAAGCTGAGCGCCGAGCCGATCAGCCAGGCCGCGAGCAGCGGGGTGGCGGCCATGCCGGCCAGGCTGGAGTACGTGCCGGCGCAGATGGCGGCCGGGACGTTGCCCCGGGCCGTGGAGGTCAGCGCGATCGAGGACTGGACGGTGGAGGGGACGACGCACAGGAAGAGCAGTCCCACGTACAGCCGGTCGGTGAGGAGGAACGGGACGAGGCCGTGGGCGGCCAGACCGAGCAGCGGGAACAGGACGAAGGTGCTCGCCCCGGTCAGCAGGTGCAGCCGCCACTGCCGAAGCCCGCGCACCGCCTCCCGGGTGGACAGCCGTGCTCCGTAGAGGAAGAACAGCAGCCCGATGGCGAGGTCGGCGGCGCTGCCGGCGGCCTCGGCGCCGCGTCCGGTCGCGGGCAGCACGGTGGCGAGCAGGACCGTGCCGAGGAGGGCGGCGACATACGGGTCGACCGCCCGCCGCAGCCGGTCCGCCCGCCCCGGACGGGCTCGCGCCCCCTTACTCATCGTCACCGGTCTGCCAGGGCGGGTGCCCGACACGAGCGGGGTCGGCGCCGGGGCCGGTCGCGTCCCGGGTCCGTACGTCGATGGCGCCGCCGCCACCGTCGTGGTCGCTGCCCGCCGTGCCCTTGCCGGCGAGCAGGGTGTTGAGGGTCCGGTCGACCTCCAGCCAGGAGTCCGCCGAGGAGTTGTCGACCACCAGCAGGCCGACGGACGTGCCGCCGCGGGGCTGCGGAGGCGGCTCGTCCTCGTCATCGTCGGGGGAGGCGCACGGCTGCTCGGGCGGGGGCTGCGGGGCGGCCTGGGCGGCGGCGCCGCCCCACAGCACGCCCGTGACCACCGCGACGGCGAGGGCCAGTGTGGACGGGCGCACGGCCCGGGACCGCTGGGCACGGTCCCGGAGCCGTCCGGCGCCGCCCCGGATGGGGTTCGGTGCCATTCGGGAACCTCGTCTCAGACGGGAGTCGGTTCGCGGTGCGTCCGCCGCCTGCTGATGTTGCGCTCCAACAGCTCGGTGGCCGCCGTCAGTTCGACGCTGCCGGTGTGGCCCGTGTCCGGCAGCCGTCCGTCGGCCGCTTTCAGGTCGATCAGCGCGCCTTCGACGGCGCCGTGCGCGGCGAACAGGCACGGGGTGCTGTAGATCGCCACGTCCACGCCGAGTTCGGTCAGTTCGGTGAGCGAGAGGCGGGGTGATTTGCCGCCCGCGATCTGGTTGAACAGCAGGGGTTTGCCGCCCACCACGGACCGGATCTTCTCGATCCACTCCACGCTGCGCACCCCGTCCACGAGGACCACGTCCGCGTCGGTCTCGGCGAGCGCCGCCGCCCGCCGGACGATCTCCGACTCCTCCGTGGCGTCCGTACGCGCCACCACGACCAGGTCCTTGCGGCTGCTGAGCACCAGGTTGAGCTTGTCCAGGTACTCCTCCAGGGGGAGGATCAGCTTGCCTTCCGCGTGACCGCACCGGCGCGGTCTGCGCTGGTCCTCCAGGATCACCCCGGAGGCGCCGCAGCGCTCCAGGCGCTGGACCACGTGGCAGGCGACCTCGTGGTCCACATAGCCGTCGTCGATGTCCACGAGCAGGTGGTGGGCCGGAAAGGCCAGGCGCAGCCGTTCCACGAACTGCACCATGTCCGGCCAGGCGATGAACCCGATGTCGGGCAGACCGTAATGGGACGCGGCGAAGCCGAACCCCGAGACGAACATCCCGTCGTAGTGCTGTGCCGCGATGGAAGCCGAATACATGTCGTAGATGCCGATGAGCGGTGTCGTACGAGGCGATCGGACCGCCTCGCGCAAGGCGCTGCCGTACTGCATGCTTCTCCCGCCTCCCGGACTCGCCGGTCGCGAGCCGTTGGGGTGTCGTGGAACCGACGGTCCCAGGAAACCAAGAGCGAGTAAAAGGATTCCGGGCAGCGGCACTCTTTCGAGGAAACGCGGCAGGTCACAGCGGTATTTGTGGAATTAATATGGAGTGATGGAAGCACTGCTGAAGTGACGTTTCCTCTGAAAGTCAAGGGGGCGTAAAAGAGAAGAGATGAATTACGCCGGAGGGTGCCGCCGGTGCCGGGCGCGCCACCGCGCCGGACCGGGCGGGCACGCGGGCGGGCGGAAATCGCCGGGCCCGCCAACTCCGCTGCCACAATGGCGGTATGACGGGACGCTGGGAGTTCTGGATCGACCGGGGCGGCACGTTCACGGATGTGGTGGGCCGGCGGCCCGACGGGAGGCTGGTCACCGGCAAACTGCTCTCGCACCGCCCGGGCGACGCCGAGGACGCCGCCGTGGCCGGCATCCGGATGATGCTGGGCCTGGCGCCCGGCGCACCGGTGCCCGCCGAGCGGATCGCCGTGGTCAAGATGGGTACCACCGTGGCGACCAACGCCCTGCTGGAGCGCACGGGCGAGCCGACCGTGCTGGTGACCACCGAGGGCTTCCGGGATGCCCTGCGCATCGCCTACCAGAACCGGCCGCGGATCTTCGACCGCCGCATCGTGCTGCCCGAGGCGCTGTACGAGCGGGTGATCGAGGTTCCGGAGCGGGTGGACGCGCGGGGCGCGGTGGTACGGCCGCTGGAGACGGACGCGGTACGCGCGGAGCTGGCCCGGGCGTATGCGGACGGGCTGCGCAGCGCGGCGGTGGTGCTCCTGCACGGCTACCGCCACGCGGACCACGAGAAGGCGGTGGCCGCCCTCGCCAAGGAGGCGGGCTTCGCCCAGGTCAGCTGCTCCCACGAGGTCAGCCCGCTGATGAAGCTGGTGCCGCGCGGCGACACCACGGTGGTGGACGCCTATCTGTCGCCGATCCTCGGCCGGTACGTGGACGGCATCGCGCACCAACTCCCGGGCGTGCGGCTGATGTTCATGCAGTCCAACGGCGGACTGCGGGAGGCGGCGCACTTCCGCGGCAAGGACGCGGTGCTCTCCGGCCCCGCGGGCGGCGTGGTCGGGATGGCCCGCTCCTCCGCCGAGGCCGACGACGGCTACGACCGGGTGATCGGCTTCGACATGGGCGGCACCTCCACCGACGTGTCGCACTACGCGGGTTCCTTCGAGCGGATCTTCGGCAGCGAGGTGGCGGGCGTACGGATGCGGGCGCCCATGATGAACATCCACACCGTCGCGGCGGGCGGCGGCTCCGTCCTGCACTTCGACGGGCGGCGCTACCGGGTCGGCCCGGACTCCGCCGGCGCGGTGCCGGGGCCCGCCTGCTACCGCCGCGGCGGCCCGCTGACCGTCACGGACGCCAATGTGATGCTCGGCCGCGTCCAGCCCGCGCACTTCCCCGCGGTGTTCGGCCCGGACGGCGACCAGCCGCTGGACGCCGCGACGGTACGGGAGCGTTTCGTCCGCCTGGCCGAGGAGGCGGCCGAGGCCACCGGCGACCGGCGCGGCCCCGAGGAGGTCGCCGCCGGGTTCCTGGACATCGCCGTGCTGAACATGGCCAACGCGGTCAAGAAGATCTCCGTACAGCGCGGTTACGACGTCACGCGCTACGTCCTCACCAGCTTCGGCGGCGCGGGCGGCCAGCATGCCTGCGCGGTCGCCGACGCGCTGGGCATCGGCACGGTCGTCGTACCGCCGCTGGCCGGGGTGCTGTCCGCGTACGGCATCGGGGTCGCCGACGCGACGGCCATGCGCGAGCAGGCCGTCGAGGTGGAGATCGACCCGGAGTCGGACGCCACGGCCGTCGCGGAGGTGCACGGCGTGTGCGACCGGCTCGCCGGGCAGACGCGCCGCGACCTGCTCGCCGACGGCGTGCCGGAGGAGAGCATCACCACCCGGGCCCGCGTCATGCTGCGCTACGCGGGCACGGACTCCGCCCTGGCCGTGGCGCTGGACACGCCGCGGGCGATGGCTGCCGAGTTCGTCGGGGCGCACCGCGCGCGCTACGCCTTCACCATGGACAAGCCGCTGATCGCCGAGGCGGTCTCGGTCGAGGCGGTCGGCGCGCCGGGCGGCACGGCCGGGCACGAGATGCCGACGGGGGAGCGGGCCGGGAAGCTGGCGCCGGTCGCGCGGGTCCGGATGTTCGCGCAGGGGCGCCGGCAGGACACCGGGCTGTACGCCCGCGACGACCTGCGCCCCGGCGACACGCTCACCGGCCCCGCGATCATCGCCGAGGACGACGCGACGACGGTCCTCGACCCGGGCTGGCAGGCGCGCGCGGGGGAGCGCGGCCATCTGCTGCTGACCCGGACCCGGCCGCGCGCGGGCGGCCCCGCGGTCGGCACCGATGCCGACCCGGTCATGCTGGAGGTCTTCAACAGCCTCTTCATGGCGATCGCCGAGCAGATGGGCGTGCGCCTGGAGAACACCGCCCACTCGGTCAACATCAAGGAGCGGCTGGACTTCTCCTGTGCCCTCTTCGACCACGAGGGCAACCTCATCGCCAACGCCCCGCACATTCCCGTGCATCTCGGGTCGATGGGCGAGTCCATCAAGGAGGTGCTCAAGCGGCGGCGGGGCGCGGGGGACCTGCGGCCGGGCGATGTGTACGCGGTCAACGACCCGTACCACGGCGGCACCCACCTGCCGGACGTCACCGTCGTCACCCCCGTCTTCGACGAGGCGGGGCGGGAGCTGCTGTTCCTGGTCGCCTCGCGCGGCCACCACGCCGAGATCGGCGGCATCACCCCGGGCTCCATGCCCGCCTTCAGCCGCACCATCCAGGAGGAGGGCGTCCTCTTCGACAACTGGCTGCTGGTACGGGACGGGAAGCTGCGCGAGGAGGAGACGCGCGCCCTGCTCGCCGCCGGGCCGTACCCCTCGCGGGCCCCGGACGCCAACATCGCCGACCTGCGCGCCCAGATCGCCGCCAACGAGAAGGGCATCCGCGAGCTGCGCAAGATGATCGGCGAGTTCGGGCTCGACGTGGTGCGCGCCTACATGGGACACGTCCAGGACAACGCCGAGGAATCGGTACGCCGCATCATCGCGCGCCTGGAGGACGGCGCGTACCGCTACGAGACCGACGGCGGCGCGGTGATCCAGGTCGCGCTCACCGTGGACCGGGAGGCGCGCAGCGCGGTGCTGGACTTCGCCGGGACCTCGCCGCAGCTGCCCGGCAACGCGAACGCGCCCAGCTCGGTGGTGATGGCCGCGGTGCTCTACGTCTTCCGCACGCTCGTCGCCGAGGACATCCCGCTCAACAGCGGCTGCCTGAAGCCGGTGGAGGTCCGCATCCCGCCCGGCTCGATGCTGGCCCCCGAATATCCCGCGGCCACCGTCGCGGGCAACGTGGAGACCTCGCAGGCGGTCACCGGCGCGCTCTACGCCGCGCTCGGCGTCCAGGCCGAGGGCTCGGGCACGATGAACAACCTCACCTTCGGCAACGACCGGGTGCAGTACTACGAGACCGTCGCCAGCGGCTCGGGCGCGGGCGACGGCTTCGACGGCGCGGACGCCGTGCAGACCCACATGACCAACTCCCGGCTGACCGACCCCGAGGTACTGGAGTGGCGCTATCCCGTACGGGTCGAGAGCTTCGCCGTACGGGAGGACAGCGGCGGTAACGGGCGCTGGCGCGGCGGCCGGGGCGCCGAACGGCGGCTGCGCTTCCTGGAGCCGGTGACGGTGGCGCTGCTGACCAACCACCGGCGGGTGCCGCCGTACGGCATGGCGGGCGGCGGACCGGGCGCGACCGGCGCCAACCTGATCCGGCGGGCGGACGGCACGGAGGAAGCACTCCAGGGCTGCGACGTGGCGGAGATCGGCGCCGGGGACGTGCTGGTGATCCGGACGCCGGGAGGCGGAGGATACGGGGAGCCGGACGGCTCCTGGCCGCCCGGCTCAGCCGCGGACGGAGGCGCGTGACGGCCGGGGCACGAACCGCACCGGCGTCCCCGGCACCGCCTGGGCCGCCGCCGCGAGGAACCGCTCCGGCACCACTCCGACGACCGGGTAACCGCCGGTCGTGGGATGGTCGTTGAGGAACAGCACCGGCAGGCCGTTCGGCGGCACCTGGAGCGCCCCCAGCGGCATGCCCTCGCTGGGCAGCTCGCCGTCCTTGCGCCGCTCCAGGGGCGAACCCTCCGTACGCAGCCCGATGCGGTTGCTCGCCGAGGACACCCGGAAGCGCCCGGTGGCCAGCGTGCGCAGGCCCGCCTCGGTGAACCAGTCGTCGCGCGGCCCCAGGACGCACGGCAGTACCAGCTCCCGGGTCGGCAGGCCCGCGCGTACGACGGGGTCCACGCGCGCGGGCGGGCCGTACGGGTCGCCGAGCGGCAGCACACAGCCGTCGGACAGCGGCGCGGGCCCGAGCCCGGACAGCAGGTCGGCGGCGCGGCTGCCGAGGACCGGCTCCGCCGCGACGCCGCCGGCGAAGGCGAGGTACGAGCGGAGTCCGGCGGTGGCGGGGCCGGCGTCGATCACCGCGCCCGCCGGGACCGGGACCGGCGCGCCCCAGGGGGCGGGGCGGCCGTCCACCGTGACGGGGCACGGGGCGCCGGTCACCGCGACGACGGTGGCCGTGCGGACCCGTACGGCACAGCCGGTCAGGGTCGTCTCCAGAGTCGCGGCAGTTTCGGGGTTGCCCACGAGGCGGTTGGCCAGCCGGTGGGCCGGCTCGTCCAGGGCGCCCGCGCGCGGCACGCCGAGGTGGGCGTGCCCGGCGCGGCCGAGATCCTGGACGGTGGTCAGGGCGCCGGCGCGGACGACGCAGAAGGCGCGGTCGGTCATCGGGCCTCCTGGGGTTCCGTCGAAACCGGGATGAAGCGGACGCGGGTGCCGGGGGAGAACAGCGCCGCCGGTTCGCGGTCCGGGTCCCACAGCTCGACATCGCTGGTGCCGATGAGCTGCCAGCCGCCGGGGGAGGAGCGCGGATAGACGCCGGTGTACGGGCCCGCCAGCGCGACCGAGCCGACCGGGACCTTGGTGCGCGGCGTGGCCCGGCGCGGCACGTGGTGGCGCTCGGGCAGCCCCGTCAGATAGCCGAAGCCGGGCGCGAAGCCGCAGAAGGCCACATGGAACTCCGTGCCGGAGTGGATGCGCACCACGTCCTCGGGAGTGGTGCCCCACAGGGCGGCCACGTCGGCGAGGTCCGGTCCGTCGTAGCGCACCGGGATCTCGACGGCCGGGCGGTCGTCGGCGGTCGCCGGCGGGACGTCCCAGCCGGGCAGTTCGGCGGCCAGCCGCCCGGGGTCGGCCAGGCCGTCGAGCAGGACCGTGCGCGCGGCCGGGACGATCTCGCGGACCGCGGGCAGGGTGCCGGCGGCGGCGCGGCGCAGCAGCTCGGCGTGGAACGCCTCGACGGCCGCCGCGTCGTCCAGCTCGACCAGCAGCCCGTGGTCGCCGACCGGCAGCGGGCGCAGCGGCAGCCGGGTACGGCCGGTGCCGTTGGTGCTGTTGGTGCTCACGCGAAGCTGCCGATCCGCACGCCGGCCGCGGTCAGCTCGTCGCGCACCCGCCGGGCGAGGTCCGCAGCGCCGGGAGTGTCGCCGTGCAGGCACAGGGAGCGCGCTTCGATCCGTACGGTGCTGCCGTCGATGGCCGTTACCGTGCCCGCCGTCGCCATGCCCAGCGCGCGCTTGACGACCTCGTCGGGGTCGTGGACGACGGCGCCCGGTTCGCGGCGCGAGACCAGCGTCCCCTCAGGGGTGTAGGCACGGTCGGCGAACGCCTCGCCGATGACGGGCAGGCCGACGCGGCGGGCCGCCTCGTGCAGCTGGGAGCCGGGCAGGCCGAGGATCGGCAGGGGGGTGCCGGCGGTGCGTACGCCCTCCAGGACGGCGGCGGACTGCGCCTCGTCGTGCACACAGCGGTTGTAGAGCGCGCCGTGCGGCTTGACGTAGCCGACCCGGGTTCCGGCGGCGCGCGCGAAGACCTCCAACGCGCCGATCTGGTACGCGATCTCGTCGGCCAGCTCGCGCGGCGGTACGTCCATGGCGCGCCGCCCGAAGCCCGCGAGGTCGCGGTAGGAGACCTGGGCGCCGACGACGACGCCGCGCTCGGCGGCCAGCTCGCAGACCCGGCGCATGGTGCTCGGGTCCCCGGCGTGGAAGCCGCAGGCCACGTTGGCGCTGGTGACGACGGACAGCAGCGCCTCGTCGTCGGTGAGCTGCCAGCGTCCGAAGCCTTCCCCGAGGTCGGCGTTGAGGTCGACGAGGGGGGCGGTCACCGGGTCGCTCATATAAGTCGTACGTCCGTTCCGGAAGCGGCCGCGCGCTGGCGCACGGGCGGCGGGTCACTGACTGCGGGGACCGGTCGGCCCGTATCCGTAGTGGCTCTCCCCCTGAGGGCACTTCGGGCCGACCGGTGATGGGGCCAACGTAGGCGATTGTTCAACGATCCGACAAGAGGTGTGTTGTCTCGTTCTGCCATCTGGGATTGACTGCCGCTCACGGCACACGGGGTGCACACCGGGGCGGAAGGCGGGGTCGGCGATGGCGGGCAAGGTGGCGAAGGACGATCGGCGGCGGCTCGCCGAGGTCTCGGAACTGGCGGGGGACCGGGTGCTGCTGGGGCGCTCCAGCACCGCGGAGCGGGTCGCCGACATTCTCCGGGACCGCATCACCGAGGGCTACTTCCCGCCCGGCGCGCGGCTGTCCGAGGAGAGCATCGGCGGGGCCCTGGGGGTCTCCCGCAACACCCTGCGCGAGGCGTTCCGGCTGCTCACGCACGAACGCCTGCTGGTGCACCAGCTCAACCGCGGGGTCTTCGTGCGCATCGTGACGGTGGCCGACCTGGACGACATCTACCGCGTCCGTACGCTCGTGGAGTGCGCCGCGGTCCGCAGCCTGGGCGAGCCGCCGTACCCGGTGGGCGCGATGGAGGCCGCCGTGCGGGCCGGCGAGACCGCCTTCGAGGAGCGCGCCTGGCGCGACCTGGGCACCGCGAACCTGCGCTTCCACCAGGCGGTGGTGGGACTGGCGGGCAGCCCGCGGATGGACGAGCTGATGCGCGGCGTGCTCGCGGAACTGCGTCTGGTCTTCCACGTCATGGACGATCCGCGCCGCTTCCACGCGCCGTACCTGACCCGCAACCGGCAGATCATCGAAGCGCTCCAGGCGGGGGAAGCGGCGGAGGCGGAGCGGCTGCTGGAGTCCTATCTGGAGGATTCGCGGGCCCAGTTGTCAGGGGCGTACGCCCAGCGCATCGCCGCTCGGTAGGGCGCTCGGAGCGCTCGTATTTCGCTCCTGTCAACCCCTTGTCGGATCGTTGAACAATAACCTAGCCTCCTCGCATCCTCCTCACGGTCCGCGTGAGGTCCCGTATGCGGAAGGCGGACCCATGATCGTGCTTCTCGGCGTGCTCGTGGTCGTGGTCGGCTTCGCCACCAAACGCAATGCCCTGCTCGTCGTGGGCGTGGCGGGCATCGTCACCGGCCTGCTCGGCGGCCTGTCGCCGCGGGAGGTCCTGGCGGCCTTCGGCTCCGGCTTCGCGAGCAGCCGGGCGGTGACGATCTTCGCGATCACGCTGCCGGTGATCGGCCTCCTGGAGCGCTACGGCCTCCAGGAGCAGGCCCGCCGGCTGATCGCCCGCTTCGCCAAGCTCACCACCGGCCGCTTCCTCGCCCTGTACCTGGGCATGCGGCAGGTCGGCGCGGCCGTCGGCCTGACCCATGTCTTTGGGCACGCGCAGACCGTGCGCCCGCTGGCCGTGCCGATGGCCGAGGGCGCCGCCGAGCGCAAGCACGGGCGGCTGACCGAGAAGTCCCGGGAGAAGGTCCGCTCGTTCTCCGCCAGCGCGGACAACGTGGGGCTGTTCTTCGGCGAGGACGTCTTCCTCGCGGTCGGCTCGATCCTGCTGATCACCAGCTTCGTCAACACCACGTACAACACCCACCTGGAGCCGCTGCACCTGGCACTGTGGGCCATCCCGACCGCGCTGTGCGCCCTGGCCGTGCACGGCTGGCGGCTGCTGCGCCTGGACCGGCACCTGGAACGCGAGCTGGTCGCCGCCAACATCGAACCCGTCGCCCAGGGAGCAGCCAAGTGATCAAGGCAGAGTGGTTCTACTGGCTGGTCGGCCTGAGCTTCCTGGTGATGGCCTCCCAGATGCTCACCGACCGCAGCAACCCCAAGCGCTTCGGCACCACCGCCTTCTGGGGCCTGCTCGGCGCCGGCTTCATCTACAGCAGCTGGGTGGTCGAGAAGAAGGCCCCCGCCGAACCGCTGGGCGCGGCCGTACTGGTCATGATCGTGCTGGCCGGCTTCGGGTTCACCGGGCGCGGCACGCCGCGCACCACCACGCCCGAGCAGCGCGAGGCGAGCGCCCTGAAGCTGGGCAACAAGCTGTTCGTGCCCGCGCTGGCCATCCCGGTCGTCGCGCTGCTGTGCGCGGTCGTCGTCAAGAAGCTCTCGATCGGCGGTGAGCCGATCCTCCAGGAGGGCAGCGAGACCATCCTCGGGCTCGGCATCGGCGCCGTCGTCGCCCTCGTCGTCGGCATGATCATGCTGCGCGAGAAGCGGATAGCGGTGCCCGTGCAGGCCGGGCGCTCCATGCTGGAGGCGATGGGCTGGGCGATGCTGCTGCCGCAGCTGCTCGCCACCCTCGGCACCATCTTCCAGCTCTCCGGCGTCGGCACCCAGGTCGGCAAGGTGACCACCTCGATCCTGCCGAAGGACTCCCTGTACGTCGCGGTCATCGTCTACTGCGTCGGCATGGCCCTGTTCACCGTGATCATGGGCAACGCGTTCGCCGCCTTCCCGGTGATGACCGCGGCCGTCGGCTGGCCGGTGCTCATCGAGCACTTCCACGGCAGCGCGCCCGCCGTCCTGGCCATCGGCATGCTCGCCGGTTTCTGCGGCACGCTGGTGACCCCGATGGCGGCCAACTTCAACATCGTCCCGGCGGCCCTGCTGGAACTGAAGGACCAGTACGGCCCGATCAAGGCCCAACTCCCCACCGCGGGCATCCTGCTCGGCTGCAACATCGTGGTCATGGCCCTGTTCGCCTTCTGAGGTCCGCCTGCCGCCCCGCCCGTACCGCGCGCACCTCCTGACAGGTGCGCCGCACGAACCACAGGAACAGCCCATGACGCGGACGACCCGAGTCCTGCTCACCGGATTCGAACCCTTCGAGGGCGAGCGCACCAACCCCTCCTGGGAGGCGGTGCGCGACGCCGCCGCCACCCCGCCCGACGGGCTGGAGATGACCGCCGTCGAACTGCCCTGCGTCTTCGGGCGCTCGCGCACCGCGCTCCGCGAGGCCGTCGCGGCGCACGACCCGGACCTGGTGCTGTGCGTCGGACAGGCGGGCGGGCGCCCCGACCTGACCGTGGAACGGATCGCCGTCAACATCGACGACGCCCGCATCCCCGACGTCTCCGGCGCCCAGCCCATCGACGAGCCGGTCGTCACCGGCGGCCCCGCCGCCTACTTCGCGGCGCTGCCCGTCAAGGCGTGCGTGGCCGCCGTGCGCGAGGCGGGACTGCCCGCCTCCGTCTCGAACACCGCCGGCACCTTCGTCTGCAACCACGTCTTCTACGACCTGATGCACCTGATCGCCACCGAGCGGCCCGCGCTGCGCGGCGGCTTCGTGCACGTGCCGTACGCTCCCGGACAGGTCACCGACCGGTCGCTGCCCTCACTCCCGGTGAGCGCTGTCGCCGAGGGGCTGCGTGTGATCGCTGCCACCGCCGCGCGCACAAATACGGACATCAAGGTCGTCGGCGGCGCCACGCACTGACGTCGGAGCCCGTGCCGTTTCGTCCGTTGTCAGTGTGAGCGCCTACTCTGTGCGACGTGACTTTTCCTGCCCCGGGGACCGCTGCGTCCCAGCTCAACGGCCCGGCCCGGCCCGAAGGCGGCGCCCGGCCCGCGCCGGGCCCGGCCGCCGACGAGGGCCTGGCCCGCCGGCTGCGCGCCCTCGCGTGCACGGCCCCGCTGCACGACCTGGACACGCGCAAGGCCAACCTCGCCGGCGAGTACGGGGTGTATGCGATGGCGGAGGTGGCGCTCGCCGCCATCGACCTGGTCACCCTGCACATGGACTTCGACACCGGCGCCGACCACGAGCAGATAGTGGCCAGGCTGCTGCCGCGCGTCGCCGCGCAGACCCCGCACCGCCCCGCCGCCGAGCACGAGCGCGTCGCCCGCTGGGTGCTGGAGAACCTCATCAACGTCGGCAGCGTCGACCGCGGCTTCCGCGCCGTGTACGGCACCTTCGGCCCCGAGGGCGAGTACATCCGCCGCGACTACGACTTCAAGCTCATCGAGGAGGTCCCCGGGCCCGGCGGCGGTGTCTACCTCCGTACGACCGACGAGGCCGTCAACGTCCTGGTCGGCGCGCTGGACACGGACGTGACGAGCGCCCAGATCGCCGCCGAGGTCAAGCTGGAGGTGCTCATCAGCCGCGGCCGGCTGGCGGACGCCCAGCTCGCCGCCGAGCAGGCCCGCTACCGCACCGTGCAGTACGCCGAAACGCTGCGCCGCACCCTCGACGCCACCCGGCGCAACGTCCGCGCGGTGGACTGGCTGCGCGCCGTCCCCGACATGATCACCGAAGCCCTCGACCACGTCGCCGAGCGCTACCGCCACGAGAACGCCATCCTCACCAACATCCGCAAGGCCCGCGACGAGGCCGAGGACCCGGAGCACAAGCGCCGCGCCGCCGAACTGGTCGACATCGTCAAGGACTGCATCCGCCGGCACACCCAGCTCCAGTCCCGGCTGCTGGAGGCCGGTCCCCTCTTCCGCGCCGAGCAGGACCGCCAGGCGTTCGCGCCGCCCGCCGGGCGCTCCGGCCTCGACCTGTACGGCCAGCTGGTCGCCCCGGTGCTGCCGCTGCCCGTGGAGCAGGCGATCCGGGTCACCGACGCCTTCTTCGCGCGCGGCACCGGCTTCCGTACGGGCACGTCCGTACGGCTCGGCGACCTCGTCGGCCTGCTGTTCCAGCCGCCCGTCGAGCGCGAGCACCTGGGCGCCGAGATGCCCGAGCCCGACCTGATCGCCACCCCGGACGACAGCCGCTTCTCCGAGGAGCAGCTCGAAGCGGCCACCGCGCTGCTCGACCTGCCCGCCGACGCGCCGCGCCGGCTGTCCGGCCTGCTGGCCGAGGCCCGCCGCAGCGACCCCGACCTGCCGTATCTGGTCGCCCTGATGGCGGTGCACGCGGCCAGCCCGCCGGTCGGCACCGCCTACCGCCAGGGCGAACAGCAGCTGCTCTTCGCCGTCGACGACGGCACCGTGCTCGACGACCCGGAGTTCGGCGGCGCCGACCTGATCGTCGGCAAGGCCCTGCTGGACGCGGCGGGCATGGCGGCGGACCGGTCGGAGGTGGCGTGATGCCGGCCGGGCGGAGCGCGCACAGGACGCCAAAGGCAGGGCGTCACAAGGAAGTTGTCATGGAGGTGCGGGCGTGAGTGAGTACGGAACCGGCGCTGGGGACGGCGCCGAGGCCCCGGCGCAGGGGGACCTGACCGGCGCGGCGGACCACCCGGCCTGGTCCGCGCCCGGGCCGGGCCCGGCCGAGCCCGCGGGCCCCGCGCCCGTGACGCCCGCCGACGCCGCGGACGCCGCCCGCCTCGTCTCCTTCGGGCTCCAGCCCAAGCTGCTGCCCGCCCGCGACGCCGAGTACGGCGAACTGCTCCGCAGGTACCGCGACGAGCCCGCCTTCGCGCGCCTGGCCGACGCCGTCGCCACCGGCCTCGGCCTGGTCGTCCTGGAGGTGTCCCCGCGCGCCGGCATGGCCGTCACCGCCGACGAGGACTCCGTCTTCGCCGTACGGATGGGCGACTACGCCCGCCGCGCCTCCGCCGACTCCGCCGACCGCTTCCTGCACGGCCTGGCCCACCTCGCCGTCGCCGCGCTGGCCTTCCCCCGCCCCGAGGACCTCGCCGACGACGGCTATATCGGCCGTATCACCGTCAACGGCGTGGACGCCTTCGTCCGGCAGGCGTGCCGCCGCCTGGAGGAGCGCGCCGAGGAGCAGGGCGAGAACACCGACCCGGCCACCGACGCGCCCGGCCTCGAAGCCGCCTGGCGGACGTACGCGCGGCGCAGCTCCACCGGCGCCACCAAGGACGCGCGGCGGCTGGCCGGTTCGACCACCGGCATTATCGCCAAGGCCGTCGCCTTCCTCGTCGACTCCGGCTTCCTCCAGCGCACCGGCGACGACGCCGGCGGCGCCTACCGCACCACCGCCCGCTACCAGCTCCAGGTGCGCGACATGGCGGGCAGCGCCGCCATGGCCGAGCTGCTGGAGCTGGGTGTGGTCCCCGTCAGCGACGGCGGCGCCACCCTGCTGCCCGCCGAGGACACCGACGACCTGGAGCTGGCCTCCGACGCGGGACTGCCCTTCCACTCCTCCTGACCGCCCGGGGCCGGGCGCACCGGCCCCACCGACCTTCCGTCCACCGACCACCGTCCGCCCACACAACGAGAGTCCGCCGCCATGTACGAGCTGTCCCGGGTCCGCCTCTACTCCATCGGGCCCGCCGGTGCGCGCTACGCCGACACCGTGCTGGACCTGCGGGGAGTCGGCGCGCCGGTGCCCGATCCGGCCCCGGCGCAGGCGGACTTCTTCGAGGACGAGCCGGTCGGCCCGCCCCGCCGGCCCGCCCCCGCCGGCGTCCTCTTCCTGGAGAACGGCGGCGGCAAATCCGTCCTGCTCAAGCTGATCTTCTCGGTGATGCTGCCGGGCCACCGCAACACCCTGGGCGGCGCCAGCTCCGGCGTGCTGCGCAAGTTCCTGCTCGCCGACGACTGCGGCCATGTCGCCCTGGAGTGGCAGCACACCCTCACCGGCGAGTCCATCGTGGTCGGCAAGGTCAGCGAGTGGCGCGGCCGGCAGGTCTCCAACGACCCGCGCAAGTTCGCCGAGGCGTGGTACAGCTTCCGGCCCGGCCCCGGCATGAGCCTGGACTCGCTGCCGGTCGCCGAGGCCACCGTCGTACGGCCGCGCGGTGAGCCGGCGGAGGGCGCCTCGGGGGCCCGGGGCCGCCGCCGTACGATGAAGGGCTTCCGCGACGCCCTGGTCGAGGCCGGCAAGAACTACCCCAACCTGGACGTCTCCTGGGTCGAGATCCACGAGCGGTGGAACGAGCACCTCGGCGAACTGGGCCTGGACCCCGAACTCTTCCGCTACCAGCGGGAGATGAACGCCGACGAGGGCGAGGCGGCCGGCCTCTTCGCGGTCAAGAACGACTCCGACTTCACCGACCTGCTGCTGCGCGCGGTCACCGACACCCGCGACACCGACGGGCTCGCCGACCTCGTGCACGGCTTCGCGCACAAGCTGGGCCGTCGCGCCGAGCTGACCGCCGAGCGCGACTTCACGGCCGGCTCGCTGGACCTGCTGTCCCGCATCGCGGACGCCGCCGAGCAGCGCGAGACCGCCCGTGACGTGCACGCCGGAGCCGAACGCCGCACCCGTACCCTCGCCCAGCGGCTGCACGCCCGCGGCACCGAGGAGCGCGGCCGGGCCGCCGAGTTCGCCGAGCAGGTCGCCACCGCCGCGCACGCGGTCACCGACGCCGAGCGGGTGCGCGAGCGCCGCGCCCTGATCTCCGCCGAGATCGCCTACCGGCACGCCTCGCTCGCGCTGGCCGCCGCCGAGAAGGGCGCCGCGGCCCAGCGCCGCGAGCTCAACGACGCCCGTACGCTGCACTCCGCCTGGCAGGCCGCCGAAACGGTGCTGCGCCACCGCGCCGCCGCCGACCGGGCCACCCGTGTCGCTGCCGCGATCCGCGAAGCCGAGCGGGACGCGGCCCCCGCGCTCGCCGCCCGCTCGAAGGCCGCCGGTGAGCTGGTGCGCGCCCTCCAGGCCGCCGCCGACGTCAGCGAGGGCATCGCCAACGAGCAGGAGGAACGCTCCGCCGCCCTCCAGGAGACCAGCGACACCGCGCACCGCGACGCCACCGCCGCCGCCACCCACGCCCAGCGCGCCCGCAGCGAGGCCGAACATCTCAAGCAGCGGCTCGCCGAGGTCGAGCAGGAGACCGCCGAGGCCGTCAAGGCCGGCTGGCTCGACGACTCGGCGCCGGACGCCGACCCGGCCCGCGCCGCGCTCGCCGCCGCGGACGCGGAGAAGTCCACGGTCGAGGGCTGGGACGCGGCGCGCGAGGCCGCGGCCGGCGCCGCCGACCGGGCCCGGGAGGCCGCCACCCGGCTCGCCGCCGCCGAACTGGCCGCGGCCCGCGCCGAGGACGCCGCCCAGGCCGCGGAGCGGGCGTACGAGGCCGAGCGCCGGGCCGCCGAGTCGATCGGCGCCGAGCAGCGGCTCGCCGACCTGCTGGGACTGCCGCAGGCGGCGCCCAAGGCGGGCGTGCCCGGACCCCGTTCGGGACAGCCCGCGGACACCCCGGAGGAATCCCACCGCGTCCGCCGCCCCGCCTCCGAAGGCCCCCTGACCGCCGAGGAACTCGACCGCAACGCCGACGACCTGCGCGAACTGCTCGACGAGAGCGTGGCCTTTGCCGAGCGCCAGCTCTTCGACCTGCGCACCGCCGCCGCCGACGACGCCCGCATCCTCGGCGCGCTGGGCGACGGCGGCCTGCTGCCGCCGGGGCCCGATGTGCTGGCCGCCGTCGAGTATCTGGGCGAGCACGGCGTCCCCGCGCTGCCCGGCTGGCGCTATCTGGCCCAGTCCGTCGACCCCGCCGACCACACCCGCGTGCTGGCCGCCCGCCCCGAGCTGGTCGACGGCGTGATCATCACCGACCCGGAGACCCACGCACGGGCCCGCGACGTGCTCGCGCAGGCCGCGCTGCTGCCGCGCTCCACCGTCGCCGTCGGCACCGCCGCGGCCCTCCTCGCGCCCACGCCCGCGCCGGACGCCCAGGACAGCGGCGTCTTCCTCGTCCCGCCGAACCCGGCCATGCACGACGAGTCCGCCGCCGACGAGGAGCGCCAGGCGCTGCGGGCGCGCGCCATAGAGCGGGACGAGGAGATCCGCGCGCTGGCCGCCCGGCTGGCCGGTGACCGCGCGCTGGCCGCCCGCCTCTCCTCCTGGCGTACGGGCTGCCCGCCCGGCCGCCTCGCCGAACTGGCCACCGCCGCCGAGGAGGCCCGTACGACCGCGGACACCGCCGCCGCCGAACTGGCCGAGATGCGTGCGGTACGGGCCGAGACCGACGAGGAGGCCGCCGAAGCCGCGCGCGTGCGCGACCAGCGGCAGGAGGCCGCCCAGCGCGCCCGCCGGGTCGCCGACGCCCTCGCCGGGCTTGCCCACCGGCTGCGCGAGCGCGCCAACTGGCAGGCCCGGCTGCGTGAACTCGCCGACGAAAGCGCCGAGTTGGAAGCGCGCGCCGAGGAGTGCGTGGACCGGGCGCGGGCCGCCGACGAGGACCGCCGCACCGCCCAGCGCGCCGCCGACGACGCCCGGCGCACGGCCCACGCGCTGCGCGCCGAGCGCGCCGAGATCGCGGGCGTGCCCGACGACATCGGCGAGGACGGCACCGAGCCCGCCGCCGCTTCCCTGCCCGCGCTCCGCGAGGCGTACCGCGCCGCCTCCCAGCTCTACGAAAAGGTGGGCGTCGGCGCCGACCTGCGCGCCGAACAGGCCCGCGCGGAAGGCGACGAGAGCGCAGCGCTCGCCGAGCTGAACCGTCTCACCAACAAGGTCCGCACCCGCGCCGAACAGCTTCTGGACAGCCCCGACGCCGCCGACGGCCCGTCCCGGCAGGCCGCCGCCGCCCGCGCCGAGGCCCTGGTCTCCCGGCTGGAGTCGCGCGCCTCGGCCGCCAGCGAACAGCTCGGCCGCCTGCGCGGCGAGGCCGAGCGGCTCGCCCCGGCCGACGGCGAGGCGCACACCGAGCTGCCCGAGGACATGATCCCCGCCGACGCGGACCGCGCGAAGGAACTGCTGCGCACCGCGAACGCCGAACTGGCCACCGCCGACGACGCGCTGGAGACCGCCCGCGCCACCCACACCGAGCTGCTGCGCGCCCACCGCGCCGCCGAGGACGCCGCCACCGGCTTCGACGAGATCGCCGCCATGCTGCGCGACCTGTTGCGCGACACCCAGGAGGACGAGGGCGAGCGCCCCGAGCCGTACGCCGGGCGCCTGGAGGACGCGCGGCAGGCCGCGGCCGAGTCCCGCCGTTCGCTGCGCGGCTGCGCGAGCGATCTGTCGGCGGCCGAGTCGGCGGTCCGCGAGGCCAGCGACGTGCTCGTACGGCACGCCAACTCCACCAAGTACGAGCAGGTCCGCACGCCCGCCCGCCAGCAGATCCGCGAACTGCCCGCGGCGGCGCTGCCCGACCACGCCGCCAAGTGGGCCGAGGCCTTCGCGCCCCGCCTGCGGGTGCTCACCGACGAGCTGGAGCAGCTGGAGCGCAACCGCGACAGCATCGTGGACCGGCTGCGCGGCCTGGTGGAATCGTCGCTGGCGACGCTCCGCTCCGCCCAGCGGCTCTCCCAGCTGCCCGGGGGCCTGGGGGAGTGGTCCGGACAGGAGTTCCTGCGCATCCGCTTCGACGACCCGGACCAGGCCACGCTCACCGAGCGGCTGGGCGAGGTGATCGACGAGGCGACCCGCTCGGCGGTCAAGAAGAACAGCGACCTGCGCCGGGACGGCATGTCCCTGCTGCTGCGCGGCGTCAGCGCGGCGCTCCAGCCGCGCGGCGTGGCGGTGGAGATCCTCAAGCCGGACGCGGTGCTGCGCGCCGAGCGCGTGCCGGTCGGGCAGATGGGCGACGTGTTCTCCGGCGGCCAGCTGCTGACCGCGGCCATCGCCCTGTACTGCACCATGGCCGCGCTGCGCAGCAACGACCGCGGCCGCGACAAGCAGCGGCACGCCGGCACGCTGTTCCTGGACAACCCCATCGGCCGCGCCAACGC
This sequence comes from Streptomyces sp. NRRL F-5755, assembly GCF_001279365.1. NCBI lineage: Bacteria > Bacillati > Actinomycetota > Actinomycetes > Kitasatosporales > Streptomycetaceae > Streptomyces > Streptomyces sp. NRRL F-5755. Next base: position 43,919 of record NZ_LGCW01000218.1, read on the forward strand.
GACGTACCTGCTGGAGCTCCAGCGCGCCGTCGCCGACGCGCTGGGCGTTCAGCTGCTCTACACCACCGGCCTCTTCGACACCACCGCACTCGCCGAGTTCCCGCTGGTCATCCGCCTGCGCAACGACGCGGACCTGCGGGCCGGGCTGAAGTACATCAGCGTCGAGGAGCATCTGCGCCCCGGTCTGCCGCAGCAGGACCCGGAGTCGGAGCCGGTGCACGGGCAGATCACGGCGACGCGGATGTACCGCCGTCCCGAGGACGAGCAGCCGCAGGACCGGCCGGAGTCCCCTGAGCCTCAGGACAACCAGGAGGCTCGGGAGCACCCGGAGCCCCCGGCAGCAGCCGAATGACCCACCGGTGGAAGTCGGCGATGTGGTGCTCGCTCGGGACGAGCACCCCGCCGGCCCGGTAGGCCCGCGAGTCCATCGCGGGCTGGGTCCGCTCGCAGGCCGCGAAGTCCTGCGTGTTGACCCGGTGGAAGAGCTCCACCGACCGCGACAGGTCGGCCCCCGAGGCCACCACCTCGGGGGCGTAGAGCCAGTCGCACTCCACCACCGTGCGGTCCGCGGCCAGCGGGAACATCCGGTGCACGATGACGTGGTCGGGCACCAGATTGAGGAAGACCTGCGGGCGTACGGTGATGGCGTAGTAGCGGCGGTCCTGGCTCTCCTCGATGCCCGCGATCCGGGCGAAGCCGCCGCTGCCGTCGACGGTGAACCCCTCGGCCTCCTCCGCGAACGCCGCGCCGTGCCCGACGTAGTACTGCGCGGCGTACCCGTCCGCGAACTCCGGGAGCACATCGGTCAGTTCGGGATGGATGGTGGCGCAGTGGTAGCACTCCATGAAGTTCTCGACGATCAGCTTCCAGTTGGCGCGCACGTCGTAGGTGACGCGCCGCCCGAGGTCCAGCCCCGCCATCCCGTACCGCTCGATCGCCTCGACGCCGCCCAGCCGTTCGCCGACCGCACCGGCCACCGTCTCCTCGAACGACGGCGGCTCGTCGGCCAGGCACACCCACACATACCCCAGCCACTCCCGCAGCCCGACCGGCAGCAGCCCGCGTTCGGAGCGGTCCATGTCCGGCATCCGCTGGAGGTTGGGCGCGGCCACCAGCCGTCCGTCCAGGTCGTAGGTCCAGGCATGGTACGGGCACTGGAGGTTGCGCCGCACCTCGCCGGACTCCTCGGTGCACAGCCGGGCGCCCCGGTGGCGGCACACGTTGAGGTACGCGCCGAAGCCGCCGCGCCGGTTGCGGACGACGAGCACGCTCTCCCGGCCCACCTGCACCGTACGGAAGGCGCCCGGCCGCGGCAGGTCGGCGGCGCGTACCGCGCAGAACCACCGGGACTCGAAGATGTGCCGCTGTTCCCGGCGGAAGGTTTCCGGGTCGGTGTAGAAGGCGCCGGGCAGGGTGGTGGTGAGGCTGCTGGCCGGGGTGTCTCCGGCGGTCTCGGGGGCGAGGGTCATCGGACGCCTCCTGGGGCGGACGGGGCGGGGGAGGGGGCGGTGGCCGGGGCGGCGGCGACCAGGCGCTCGGGCGCGAACAGGCCGACCGGGTGCGCGGTGTCCCCGGTCAGCGCCAGATCGGCGAGGATCTCGCCCACCACCGGCACGAACTTGAAGCCGTGCCCGGAGAAGCCGCAGGCCACGGTCACGGCGTCGGGGTGTGCGGGGTGCCGGGCGAGGACGAAGTGCTCGTCGGGGGTGTTGGTGTACATACAGGTGACGGACTTCAGGTGGCGGCCGGGCAGCGACGGCAGCAGCCGCGCCGCCTGCCCGGCCATCGCCCGCACCTCGTCCTCGTGCACGGTCCGGTCGATGGTCTCCGGCGTGCAGACCGTTCCCCGGCGGAAGAACGCCACCTTGGCGCCGCGCCCCGGCCCGTCGATCGCGGGAAAGCCGTAGATCTGTACGCCGGCGGCGTCCTCCCAGATGTAGATGGGGTGCCGCTCCGGGACGTACGGGCCGGTGCCGCCCGCGGGCTCGAACCAGTGCATGATCTGGCGCTCCACGGAGAACGCCACCCCGAGCCCGGCCAGCAGCTCCGGCGCCCAGGCACCGGGACAGATCACCAACTGACCCGCTGTGTAAGCGTCTTCAGGCGTGTGCACCCGAACGCCCCGGCCGCCCGGCAGCGCCTCCCACCGGGTGACCGGTTCCTGGAAACGCAGGTCGGCGCCGCCCTGGGTGGCGAGCTGGAGCTGTGCGGCCACGGTGTTCTCCGGGCGCAGGAACCCGGCGCGGGCCTCGTACAGCGCGACCTCGCCGACGGCCGGCGTCAGCGTCGGGAAGCGGCGCCGGACCTCCCGCGCGTCCAGCATCTCGTGCGGCAGGTCCCAGGTGCGGGCGGAGCGCAGCGACCCGGCGACGGTACGGCTCTCCGGCCGCCCGAGCATCACCCCGCCGCACAGTGTGGCGATCCGCCGCCCGGTGGCGCGCTCCAGTTCCTCGTACAGCTCGTAGGCGCGCAGCAGCAGCGGTACGTACGCCGGGTCCTCGAAGTACGACTGGCGCGTGATGCGCGAGCCGCCGTGGCTGGAGCCGTGCGCGTGCACCGGCCCGAACTTCTCCAGACCCAGTACGCGGGCGCCGCGCGCGGCCAGGTGGTGGGCCGCGGCGCTGCCCATGCCGCCGAGGCCCAGCACGATCACGTCATAGGTGGGGGACAAGCGGACCTCCCGGGTCGGTGGGAACACCCGACGGGCTGCGGGCGACGGGCTACCTGCGGCGGATCATCTGCGGATGCGTTCCATCGCCGGGTCGAACAGCGGCTCGGCGGCCACCGTCGCCGCGGCCTTCTCCCCGAAGTACTCGATGTGCACGGCGGTCCCGGGCACCGCGGCCCGCGCGGGCAGCCACGCGCAGGCGACCGTCCGCCCGACGGAGCAGCCGTAAGCGGCGCTGGTCACATAACCGGCGGGCACGCCGTCCACGAACACCGGCTCCTTGCCCAGCACCACCGCCGCCGGATCGTCCAGCGTCAGGCACACCAGCCTGCGCCGTACGGTCTCCGCCGACCGTCCCTCCAGGGCCGCGCGCCCGGCGAAGTCTCCCTTGTCCATCCGGACGGCCCAGCCGAGGCCCGCTTCGTACGGGTCGTGCTCGGTGGTCATGTCCCGCCCCCAGGCGCGGTACCCCTTCTCCAGGCGGAGGCTGTCGAACGCGCCGCGCCCGGCCGCGATCACGCCGTACCGCTGCCCGGCCGCCCACAGCGTGTCCCACAGACGCAGGCCCAGATCCGCGCTCGTATACAGCTCCCAGCCCAGCTCGCCGACGTACGACAGCCGCAGCGCGGTCACCGGCACCTCGCCGATGAACGCCTGCCGCGCCTTGAAGTAGCCGAACGCACGGTGCCCGAAGTCGGTGCGGGTCAGCGGCTGGACGAGATCGCGGGCGCGGGGGCCCCAGACGCCGATGCAGCAGGTGCCGGACGTGATGTCGCGGACCTGCACGCCGTCGGGGGCGTGCCGGGTCAGGTGGTCGAGGTCCATGCCGCTGTTGACGCCGACCTGGAAGCGGTCGGCCGCCAGCCGGGCCACGGTCAGGTCGCTGCGGATGCCGCCCGCGTCGTCCAGCAGCAGCGTGTACGTCACCGAGCCCGGCTTCTTCGCGAGCTGGTTGGTGGTCAGGTGCTGGAGGAAGTCCAGTGCGCCCGGCCCGCCGACCTCCAGGCGCCGCAGCGGTGTCATGTCGTACAGCGCGACCCGCTCACGGGTGGCGTGCGCCTCGGCCACGGCGATGGGCGACCAGTGGCGCGCGGACCAGGCGTCCCGCTCCGGCAGCGCGATGCCGTCCGTCAGCGGCGCGTTGGCCTCGTACCACTGCGGGCGCTCCCAGCCCGTGCCTTCCAGGAAGTACGCGCCCAGCTCCCGCTGCCGCTCGTGGAAGGGGCTCACGCGCAGCGGGCGCGGGCGGCGCAGCGGCTGGAGCGGGTGGATCACGTCGTAGACCTCGGCGAACTGCTGCTTGCCGCGCTCGGCGACATAGGCGGGGGAGAGCTGGGCCTCCTCGAAGCGGGAGACGGCGCACTCGTGCACGTCGGTGGCGGGCCGCCCCTCGGTGAGCCATTCGGCCACCGCCTTCGCCACGCCCGCCGAGTGCGTCACCCACACCGCCTCGGCCAGCCAGAAGCCGCGCAGCCCGGACACCTCGCCGAGCAGCGGCATGCCGTCGGGGGTGAAGGAGAAGACCCCGTTGAAGCCCTCCTCGATCCGCGCCTCCCGCAGGGCGGGCAGCAGCCAGCGGCTGTCCGCCCAGCTCGGGGCGAAGTCGTCGGGCGTGAAGGGGAGGGAGGAGGGCATGACGGGCGCGTCGTCGAAGGCGGGCACGGCGGCCGGGTCGACGGGCATCGGACGGTGGGCGTACGACCCGATGCCGATCCGGCCCGTGCCGCCGGCGCTGTCCTCCCCATGTTCGCGGAAGTACAGGTCGCGCTCCTGGAAGCGCAGGATGGGCCGCCGGCCGTCCGGACCGGCGAGCGCGGAGGTCTTCGCGTACTGGTGGGCCAGCGGCAGCAGCGGTACGGACACGCCCGCCATCGCCCCGATCACCGGTCCCCAGAAGCCCGCCGCCGAGATCACCACATCGGCGGGGAAGGCACCCCGGTCGGTGACGACCGCCGTCACCCGGTCCGCCTCCCGCTCGATGCCCGTGACGGTGTGCCGCTCCAGGAAGCGGGCACCCCGCGCCCGCGCCCGTGCGGTCTGCGCGCGGGCCGCGGGCAGCGCCCTGGCCAGCCCGTCGCCGGGGGTGTGGAACCCGCCCAGCACCTTCGCGGCGTCCAGCATCGGCCACAGCCGGGCGCACCGGCGCGCATCGATCAGCTCGCCCTCGATGCCCCAGGAGGCGGCCAGCCCGGCCTTGCGGTGCAGTTCGGCCCACTGCTCCTCGGTGGCGGCGAGCTCCAGCCCGCCGACCGCGTCGAAGCACGGCCGTCCGTTCTCGGTGAGCGCGGTGAACTTCTCGACGGTGTACGTGGCGAAGTCGCTCAGCGTTTTCGACGCGTTGGTACGGAAGACCAGGCCGGGCGCGTGCGAGGTGGAGCCGCCGGGGGCGTGCAGCGGGCCCTGCTCCAGCACGGTGACGTCCCGGGCGCCGCGTGCGGTCAGCTCGTCGGCGAGCGCGCAGCCGACGATGCCCGCGCCGATGATCACGATGCGGCGCGGCACGGAACCGCCCCGGGCGTTCACAGGACCACCACCGAACGCAGCACCTCACCGCGCCGCATCCGCGCGAACGCCTCCTCCACGTCCTCCAGCCGGACGGTCTCGGAGACGAACGCGTCCAGGTTGAGCTTGCCGCTCAGATGCAGATCGATCAGGACCGGGAAATCCCGGCTGGGCAGACAGTCGCCGTACCAGGAGGACTTCAGGGACCCGCCGCGCGCGAACACGTCGAGCAGCGGCAGTTCGATGTTCAGGTCCGGCTCCGGGACGCCGACCTGGACCAGGGTGCCCGCCAGGTCCCGCATGTAGAAGCCCTGCCGGAACGTCTCCGGACGGCCCACCGCGTCGATCACGACATCCGCGCCGTGCCCGCCGGTCAGCGCGCGCACCGCCTCGACCGGGTCGGTGCCACGGGAGTTGACGGTGTCGGTGGCGCCGAAGCGCTCGGCGGCGTCCAGCTTGCCGTCGTCGATGTCCACGGCGATCACCCGGCGCGCCCCGGCCCGGGACGCCCCGGCGATGGCGGCGCTGCCCACCCCGCCGCAGCCGATCACCGCCACGGTGTCGCCGCTGCCCACACCCCCGGTGTGCACGGCGGCCCCGTACCCGGCCATCACCCCGCAGCCGATCAGGCCCGCGGCCTCGGGGCGGGCTGCCGGATCGGCCTTGACCGCCTGCCCCGCGGCGACCAGCGTCTTGTCGGCGAACGCGCCGATGCCCAGCGCCGGGGTCAGGGCGGTGCCGTCCAGCAGGGTCATGGGCCGGTCGGCGGTCTGCGAGTCGAAGCAGTACCAGGGGCGGCCGCGGCGGCAGGAGCGGCACCGGCCGCAGGGCGCGCGCCAGGCGAGCACCACGTAGTCGCCCGGCGCGAGGCCGGTGACGCCGGGGCCGGTGGCCTCGACGACGCCGGCGGCCTCGTGGCCGAGCAGGTAGGGGAAGTCGTCGCCGACCGCGCCCTCGCGGTAGTGCAGATCGGTGTGGCACACCCCGCATGCCTGCACGGTGACGAGGACTTCTCCGGGTCCGGGATCGGGGACGAGGATCGGCAGCACCTCGACGGGCGCGCCCTTCTTGACGGCGACGACGGCGCGTGCTTCGTGCGGCATGACTCACTCCTAAACAGCGCCTGCGGGGCAGGGGCGGGTGCGTGGAGCTGGCACGGATGCCGTTATGGGGGATGGCGCGACGTACGGGACCGGCGGGAGGCAGGTGACCGCACGGGACGAAGGGAGAACCGGGGGAGGCGCAGGGAGCCGCGGGAGGCGGGACAACGCCCCTGGGAATCCCCTGTGTTGCTCATGGCGCGCTACGTTGCGCCATGAGAGACATGCTGGAAGTCCGTGAGCGATCCGTCAAGGGGTGACCGGGTGGCCGCCGGGCCCCGGTCCAAACCCCGGCCGGGCGGCGGACGCCCGGCCGGGCTCTCAGCCCGCGTAACCCATCCGCCGGGACAGCTCGGCGGCCGCCTTCACCGCCCGCCCGGCCAGATCCGGAAGCAGCGCCTCCGCCATCCGGTACGCCGGCCCGGACACGCCGATCGCGCCGATCACCGCGCCGTCGTGCGCCCGCACCGGCGCCGCCACCGCGTTCAGCCCGACCTCCAGCTCCTCGCAGGAGCAGGCGTACCCCTGCTCGGCCGCCGCGGTCAGCTGCCGGCGCAGCTCGCCCGGCACGGTCAGGGTGTTCGGCGTGAAGCGGGGCAGCTTGCGCTCGGCCAGGCGCTCGCGGCGCTCCCGCGGCAGGTGCGCGAGCAGCACCTTGCCGCTCGCGGTGGCGTGCAGGGGCGTCCGCCGGCCCAGCCAGTTGTACGCGGTGACCGCCGCGGCGCCGCGCGCCTGCATGATGTTGACCGCCGCGTCCCCGTCCAGGACGGCGATGTTGGCGGTCTCCCCGGTGTCGTCGGCGAGCGCCCGGCACACCGGCTGGCCCTCCTGCGAGATGTCCAGCCGGATGGCGGCGGCGCCGGCCAGCCGCAGCACCCCCGCGCCCAGGTAGTACTTGCCGCGCTCGTGCTCCTGCTCCACGAGTCCGCGGTGCTCCAGGACGCCCAGGATGCGGAAGGCGGTGGACTTGTGCACCCCCAACTCCTCGGCGATCTCGGTGACTCCGGCCTCGCCGAGGCGGGCCAGGATCTCCAGGACGCTCACCGCGCGGTCCACGGACTGGACGGATCCGGCCGCTCCCCGCTTCTCCTCGGACCGGTCGTCGGCCGCCTCGGTCGTCTTCGGCATGGGTTCTAGCGTCACCACCCGTTGGCCCCGGCGGGGCACGTCGGCGGGGGTCCGGCCAAGAAGCGTCGGCGGCCCCTTGACGGCACACTCCCCGGACTGGATTCTGTTGCGCAATGCGCTACGCGATGCGTTATTCAGAACGCCATGATACCGATCAGCGCTGAGGGGGCCAGATGATTCCCGTCTGCCGCACCGAGGACCTGCCCGAAGGCGGGGCCGTACGGATCGAGATCGACGCCACCACACCCGCCATCGCCGTCTTCCGCAGCGACGGCGCCCTCTACGCCCTCGACGACCGGTGCAGCCACCAGGACGCCTCGCTCTCCGCGGGCTGGGTGGAGAACTGCCAGGTCGAATGCCCGCTGCACGCCGCCCTGTTCGACCTGCGCACGGGAAGGCCCAGCTGTCTCCCGGCGCGCCGCCCCGTGCGCACCCACGAGGTCACCGAGGTGGACGGCATGATCCATGTCCGGCCCGCCGCGCGGGAGACCGCCGTACGGGAAGACGCCTACGCATGAGGACCGTCACCGTCGTCGGCGCCTCCCTCGCCGGACTGTACGCGGCGCGGGCACTGCGCGCCGAAGGCTTCGACGGCCGGCTGGTGATCGTCGGCGCCGAGCGCCACCGCCCGTACGACCGGCCACCGCTGTCCAAAAGCTTCCTCACCCAACGCCCGCCAGGAGCCACGGAGTTGGAGGATCTCCGGCTGTGCGACGGGGACGAGGAGGACGCCCTCGCCGCCGAATGGCACCTCGGCACCCGGGCCACCGCGCTGGACACCGTGGGCCGCACGGTCACCGTCGACGACGGCCGTACGGTCCGCGCCCTGCGCACCGACGGCGTCATCATCGCCACCGGAGCCGTCCCGCGCACCCTCCCGGGGCCGCCGCTCGCCGGCGTACACGTACTGCGCACCTACGACGACGCCCACGCGCTGCGCACCGCCCTGCACGACGGCACACCCCGCGTGGTCGTCATCGGCGGCGGCTTCATCGGCGCCGAGGCCGCCTCCTCCTGCGCCGCGCTCGGCCTGCCCGTGACGGTCGTCGAGGCCGCGCCGCTGCCGCTGGTGCCCCAGCTCGGCACCGAACTGGCGCGGATCTGCGCGGACCTGCACGCGAATCACGGGGTGCGGCTGCTGTGCGGCACCGGCGTCGCCGCGCTGCGCGACGACGGCACGGGCCGCGTCCGGGCCGTGGAACTCGCCGACGGGCGGCTGCTGGACGCGGACGTCGTGATCGTCGGGATCGGGGTGCGCCCCGCCACCGACTGGCTGGCCGGGTCCGGGCTGCGCCTGGACGACGGGGTGGTGTGCGACACGGGCGGCGTGACGGACGTGCCGCAGGTCGTCGCCGCGGGCGATGTGGCCCGCTGCGCGGGCACGCGCACCGAGCACTGGACGAGCGCCACCGAACAGCCCGCCACCGCCGTGCGCAACCTGCTCGCGGGCCGCACCGTCGCGCGGCACGAGGCGCTGCCGTACTTCTGGTCGGACCAGTACGGAGCGCGCCTCCAGCTCGCCGGCCGGCCCGGGCCGCGGGACGCCGTACGCATCGTCGAGGGCGACCCAGGCGACCGCAGCTTCCTGGCCGTCTACGAACGGGACGGGCGCACCACGGCCGTGTTCGCCGTCGACCGGCCGCGGCCCTTCATGCGGCTGCGCCGCCGACTCGCGACGGACCCTCCCGGGCCGCACGGGCTCTGCGGGCCGCCCGCCGCGCCTGCCGGCGCTCCCGGCGCAGCCTCCTAGCGGTGCTGCTCGGCTGCGAGCGCACGCCGTTGCGCTGCACCCACACCTGGCGCGTGACCCATACGTCGAGCACCGCCCAGGTCGCCACGACCGTGCTCGCGACCGTGCTGAGCACCGCGGGGAAGGCGAACCAGGCACCGGCCATCGCGCAGAAGAACGCCACCATGGCCTGAATGAGCGTCACCGCCGCGATGATGACGGCGCGCACCGCGGCCGTACGGACCGGATCGGGCATCCGGCGCCGGGCCACCGGCTCCTCGACCCACAGCGGGCGCCTGCCGCCCAGGTAAGCGCCACCGTCCTCGTGATCCATCGTCGGCGTCACTCTCCCCGTACCCGCACGTACCCGCCTGTCACACCAGGTGCCTGCCCGGCTTTCACCCGGCACATGTCTGCTGTCCGCACGCCGTGGCCCCACCTGCGCCGACACCACCACCCATCATGGTCACGAACGGGAACGCCGCCAGGTTCCCGGCCGCTGTGATTTTCGGCCAACCGCTCCGGCGCACCCGCGTGCGCCGGGGAGGTGTTCGAGGCCACATGTGCGGGCGGGTTGTCCGGGAATCAGCCGACAACTGCGGACGATCCGCCCCTGACCTGCGCATCCGGTGTCCGGACAAGACTTCGGCCCGGTCCCTCGTCAGTAGTAGGCTCGCGCCGTTTGTTGACGGAACACCATCCCCGTGCGCCGGGGTTGACGTAGGGGAGGCCATGCGCAGCTTTCGAGGGAAGACGATCACTCGGAAGATCGCAGCGCTGCTGCTGGTGCCGCTGGTGTCCCTCACCGCCATGTGGGCCTTCGCCACGTACCTGACGGGACGCGAGGCCAACCAGCTGCTCGGCGTCGGCAATGTCGTCGCCAAACTGGGCTACCCGGCCGAGGACGCCGTCCAGGCGCTCCAGCAGGAGCGCCGGCAAAGTCTCGTCTTCCTGGCCGACCGGCGCGGCGCCAACTCACTGGCCGCTCTGCGCGAGCGCACCCGTGAGACCGACAAGGCCGTCGCCAAGCTGCGCGACAACGCCGACGACCCGGCTGTGCGCGACGACCTCGACGGCGTCGCAGGCGCCCGGATGGACGACATCGTCCGGGGCCTGAACCGGCTCTCCCCGCTGCGCGCCCGGATCGAGGACAACACCATCTCCCGCGACGCGGCGTTCGAGGCGTACAACGACCTCGTCGACCCCAACTACGAATTCCTCGCGGCCCTGCACGCGCTGGAGAACGTGGAGATGGACAAGCAGGGCCGCGCCCTGGTCAACGTCACCCGCGCCCGCGAGGCCGTCGCCCGCGAGGACGCGCTGATGTCCGCGGCGCTCGTCTCCGGCACCATGGACAAGGACGGCCTGCGCGCCTTCTCCGACCGGGTCGCCGAACGCCGCGTGCTGTACGACACCAGCCTGCCCCTGCTGCCCGGCGAGGAGCGCAGCACCTTCGCCGACTACTGGCGCTCCGCCCCCGGCGCCGAACTGACCTCCTACGAGGACCGCATCATCGGCGCCGGCCCGGCCGCGGCCCCCCGCGCCGTCAACGCCGAACGCTGGAACTCCGCCGCCGGCAAGGTCCTCGGCGACCTCCAGCGCATGGGCCGGGAGGCCGGCGACCGCTACAAGGAACGCGTCGAGCCGGCCGCCATGAGCGTCCTGCTCAAGGCCGGCGTCGCGGGCGTCCTCGGCTTCGTCGCCCTGCTGGTCTCGGTCATCGTCTCCGTCCGCATCGGCAGCAAGCACGTACGGGACCTGATCCGGCTGCGCAAGGCCGCCCACGAGGTCTCCGGCGTCCGGCTGCCCAGCGTCATGCGCCGCCTGGCCGCCGGCGAGCAGGTCGACGTGGAGGCCGAGGCGCCGCGCCTGGAGTTCGGCCAGAGCGAGACCGAGCAGGTCGGCCAGGCGCTCAACACCCTCCAGCGGGCCGCCGTCGAGGCCGCCGTCAAGCAGGCCGACATGCGCCGCGGCGTCTCCGAGGTCTTCGTCAACCTCGCCCGCCGCAGCCAGGTCCTGCTGCACCGCCAGCTGACCCTGCTGGACGCCATGGAACGGCGTACCGAGAACGCCGACGAGCTGGCCGACCTGTTCCGCCTGGACCACCTCACCACCCGTATGCGGCGGCACGCCGAGGGCCTGGTGATCCTCTCCGGCGCCGCACCCTCGCGGCAGTGGCGCAAGCCCATCCAGCTGATGGACGTGGTGCGTGCGGCGGTCGCCGAGGTGGAGGACTACGAGCGCATCGAGGTGCGCCGGCTGCCGCGGCTGGCCGTCCAGGGCCCCGCGGTCTCCGACCTCACCCACCTGATCGCCGAACTCCTGGAGAACGCCACCGTCTTCTCGCCCCCGCACACCGCGGTCCAGGTGGTCGGCGAGCGGGTCTCCAACGGCTTCACCCTGGAGATCCACGACCGGGGCCTGGGCATGGCCCCCGACGTGCTCCTCGACGCCAACCTGCGGCTCGCCGAGACCCCCGAGTTCGAACTGTCCGACACCGACCGGCTCGGCCTGTTCGTGGTCAGCCGCCTCGCCCAGCGCCAGGGCGTACGGGTCTCGCTCCAGCCCTCCCCGTACGGCGGCACCACCGCCGTCGTCTTCATCCCCTCCGCCCTGCTGACCGAGGGCGAGCGCGAGGACGGCGCGGACACCGGCAGCCGGCGCATCGACGGCCGCCGCACCGGGGAGATCGAAGCGCCCGGCGGCAAACTCGCCGCGCTGGCCCAGGTGCCGGTGCCGCTGCCCGAACCGGACAACCGCCGTCCCGAGGCCGTCGACGGACCCGTCGAATTGGAGCCCCCGCTGACCTCCGCCGACCGCATACGGCGCGCGGACTGTGACGGCACCGACGAGGACAGCGTCTTCCGCGGCACCGGCCGGGCACGGCCCCGCCGCGACGGCGCGGCGCCGGTCGCCCCCGTACCGTCGCCCGGCGCCCCGGAACAGCACCAGCAGACCCGCGACCAGGCGCCCGGCGGCGACGGACCCGCGCCGCTGCCGCGCCGGCACCGCCCGCCCGTGCTGGTCTCCGACCACGGCAGGCCGGTCGACGCGGCGGCACGTGCCGACGTACGCTCCGACGCGGAAACCGACGGCGACACGGATGCGGACATGGACACCGGTACGACGACGGACGCGGGCCGCGCCCCGGCCGGCCGGCCCGCGACGACGGCGGGCGGACTGCCCCGCCGCGTACGGCAGGCCAGCCTCGCCCCCCAGCTGAAGGCGGAGCCGGTCGCCGAGGACGGGCCCGGCGCTCCGGCCGGCCCCGCCGACGACCGGGACGCCGAGGACGTGCGCGCCCGGATGGCCTCGCTCCAGCGCGGCTGGCAGCGCGGCCGCCGGGAGGGCGGCGAGGACGACGGGCGGGACGGCAGCCCGGACACAGCACCAGGAACCACATCGGGAGGGGACGGTCGATGACCGCACCGAAGGCAGCAGCGGCCAGTGCCGAGTCGAAGGGCCCGCAGGGGTCGGGCGAGCTGAACTGGCTCCTCGACGAGCTGGTCGACCGGGTGGGCAGCATCCGCAAGGCGCTCATCCTCTCCAGCGACGGCCTGGCCACCGGCGCGTCCCAGGACCTCACCCGGGAGGACGCCGAACACCTCGCGGCGGTCGCCTCCGGCTTCCACAGCCTCGCCAAGGGCGTCGGCCGGCACTTCGAGGCGGGCCGGGTGCGGCAGACGCTGGTCGAACTGGAAGAAGCGTTCCTGTTCGTCAGCGCGGCGGGCGACGGCAGCTGTCTGGCCGTCCTCGCCGACGCCGACTCCGACGTGGGCCTCGTCGCGTACGAGATGACGCTGCTCGTCAAGCGGGTGGGCGCCCACCTGGGCACCGCGCCCCGGGCCGGGCAGCCCGCCGGCGGCTGACCGGAGGATGACGGCACGGTGACGCCATGACCACGGACGGCCCGGCCCGGACCGGGCGGCCGGACACCAGTTGGTACGACGACGACGCGGGCCCGGTGGTGCGCCCCTACGCGATGACCCGCGGGCGCACCAGCACCGAGGCCGAGGAGCGGCTCGACCTGATCGCGCTGGTGATCGCCGAGGACCGGCAGGAGGAGCCGCTCGACGACCAGACCCTGTCGCCGGAGCACGTGGACATCGTCGGCCTGTGCCGCGACGCGCCGCTGTCCGTCGCGGAACTGGCCGCCGAACTCGACCTGCCGCTCGGCGTCGTACGGGTCCTCATCGGCGATCTGCTGGACGCGGAGCTGGTCCATGTGAGCCGGCCCGTGCCACCGGCCGAGCTGCCCGACGAGAAGATCCTGCGCGAGGTGATCGACGGACTCCGGGCGCTGTGACGGCACCCGGGAGCCGACGCGCCGCCGTCCCGGCACCGGGCGGGCCGCGCGGACCCACGAACGGCAAGGACCGAGAGATGCGAGAGATCAGCACCAGCGGCGAACCGGGAGAAGACGGCCATGGTCTTCGGGCGCTCTGAACGACGCCGCAAGCACGACGCCCCCGACCCCGTCACCCTCAAGATCCTGGTGGCGGGCGGCTTCGGGGTGGGCAAGACGACCCTGGTGGGCGCGGTCAGCGAGATCAAACCGCTGCGTACCGAGGAACGGCTGACCGAGGCGGGCCGCCCGGTCGACGACCTGGTGGGCGTGGAGGGCAAGCGGACCACCACCGTCGCCATGGACTTCGGGCGCATCACGCTCCGCGAGGACCTGGTGCTCTACCTCTTCGGCACACCGGGCCAGGACCGCTTCTGGTTCCTGTGGGACGAACTGGCCCGCGGCGCGCTCGGCGCGGTCGTGCTGGCCGACACCCGCCGCCTGGCCGACTCCTTCGCCGCCATCGACTACTTCGAACGCCGCGGCATCGCGTTCATGGTCGCCGTCAACTGCTTCGACGGCGCCGACCGCTACCCCGCGGAAACGGTGCGCGAAGCGCTGGACCTGGACGCCGAGGTACCGGTGATGCTCTGCGACGCCCGCGAGAAGGACTCCGCGCGCGACGTGCTGATCGCCGTCGTCGAACACGCGATGCACCTCACCACCCGCCAACGCGAGCCGGCCCTCCCGTAGCGGAGCCGCCGCACGCGAGCACGGCCCGTACCCCGCCGTCCGGGGTACGGGCCGTGCTCCTACGTGGCTGTGTAGCGCGCCGCCCGTGATCCGAACAGGCTTGAACGGGGCGTAATCCGGTCGCACGCGCACGGGCGCGCGCCCTACCCTGCGCGCCATGGGTGTGACGACGGCCGGTTCGGACGCGGAGCCCTCGACGTGTTCGGCCTCCCTGGTCAGGTAGGACCGCGGGATGAGCAGAGGGAGGTACGCGTTCCGGGTGTCCGCCGCGTTGATCCGGGCGTCCAGCTTCTGCTGCATCCGCTTCCACGGGCCGTAGCCGTACGGCCGGACGACAGAGCCACCGCGACATGGAGAACGTCCTCGCCATGGACGTCGTACCGGGACGCAAGACGGCCAGGGAGCGGTTCGCCGGCGCGGTCAACACGCTCACCCTGGAAGGCATGACGGGCGACGGCAAAGCCCTCCAGCTGGCCACCAGCCACGAACTCGGCCAGAACTTCGCCAGGGCCTTCGGCACGCGCTACCTGACGGGCGAGGGGCGGCAGGAGTACGTCTGGCAGACCTCCTGGGGCTCCACGACGCGCATGATCGGCGCGCTGGTGATGACCACGGGGACGACGACGGGCTGCGCGTCCCGCCGCGCTGAAGGGCGTGCCCGTACGGATCGAGATCGGACCCCGCGACCTGGAGAGCGGCACCGCCGTACTGGTGCGCCGCGCCACGGGCCGCAAGGAGCCGACGGCGATCGAGGCGCTGCCCGGAATCCTGCCCGGGGTGCTGGAGACCGAGCAGGCGCTGCTGCTGGCGCAGTCCCGCGCACACCGCGAGGACCGGACCGCCGAGGTGACCACGATCGAGGAGGCCGTGGAGGCCGCGAGCACCGGCTGGGCGCGCATCCCCTGGGCCGCGCTGGGGCCGGAGGGCGAGGCGAAGCCGGCCGAGCGGGGCGTGTCCGTACGGTGCCTGGTCGCCGCGGACGGCTCGGTCCCCGGGAGCGATGACCAGCCGGGCAACGTCGCCATCGTGGCGCGCGCCTACTGACCGGCGGGGGCCTGGCACCGGCAGCGGCTGCCAGGCCCCGGCACGCGGGGGACCGGACCGTTACGCGCCCTCCGCATCCCCCTCGTGCCACCCGAAGCTCCGCTCCACCGCCTTGCGCCAGTTGCCGTATTCGCGCTCCCGCGTCGGCCCGTCCATCCGCGGCGTCCACTCCGTGTCCCGCTTCCAGTGCGCCGTCAGCTCGTCCAGGTCCTGCCACACGCCGGTGGCCAGACCCGCCGCGTACGCCGCGCCCAGACACGTCGTCTCCGGGACCACCGGCCGGATCACCGGCACGCCCAGCACATCCGCCTGGTGCTGCATCAGCAGGTTGTTGGCGGTCATGCCGCCGTCCACCTTCAGCGCGGTGATCTGCACACCCGAGTCCTGGTACATGGCGTCCACCACCTCGCGCGTCTGCCAGCTGGTGGCCTCCAGTACCGCGCGGGCCAGGTGGGCCTTGGTGACGTAGCCGGTCAGGCCGGTGATCACGCCGCGCGCGTCGGAGCGCCAGTACGGCGCGAACAGCCCGGAGAACGCCGGGACGATGTACGCGCCGCCGTTGTCCGGGACCTGCGCCGCCAGATCCTCGATCTCGTCCGCCGAGCCGATGATGCCCAGCTGGTCCCGGAACCACTGCACCAGCGCCCCGGTGATGGCGATCGAGCCCTCCAGGCAGTAGACCGGGGCCTCTCCGCCGAGCTGGTAGCCCAGCGTCGTCAGCAGCCCGCTCTTGGAGGGCACCGGCCGCTGCCCGGTGTTCAGCAGCAGGAACGAGCCGGTGCCGTAGGTGTTCTTGGCCTCGCCGACCCGGTAACACGTCTGCCCGAACACCGCCGCCTGCTGGTCGCCCAGCGCCGCGGCCACCGGCACCCCGTTCAGCTGGCCCACCGCCGTCCCGTACACCTCCGCCGAGGACCGGATCTCCGGCAGGACCGCCTCCGGCACCCGCATCGCGGACAGGATCGAGGTGTCCCACTGGAGCGTGTGGAGGTTCATCAGCATCGTGCGCCCGGCGTTGGTCACGTCGGTGACGTGCACCCCGCCGTCCGTACCGCCCGTCAGCTTCCAGATCAGCCACGAGTCGATCGTCCCGAAGGCGATCTCCCCGGCCTCGGCCCGCGCCCGCAGCCCCGGCACGCTGTCCAGCAGCCAGGCCGCCTTGGGCCCGGAGAAGTAGCTGGCCAGCGGCAGCCCGGTGGCCGCGCGGAAGCGGTCCTGGCCGTCCGTGCCGCCCAGCTCGTGGCACAGCTGCGCGGTACGGGTGTCCTGCCAGACGATGGCGTTGTGCACCGGCCTGCCGGTGGCGCGGTCCCACAGCACCGTCGTCTCGCGCTGGTTGGTGATGCCGAGCGCGGCGAGCTGGTCGGCGCGCAGCCCCGCCTTGGCGAGCGCGCCCGCCACCACCGCCTGCACCTTCGCCCAGATCTCCTCGGCGTCGTGCTCCACCCAGCCGGGCTTGGGGAAGATCTGCCGGTGCTCGCGCTGGTCGACGGCGACGACCGCGCCGTCCTGGTTGAAGACGATGCAGCGGCTGGAGGTCGTGCCCTGGTCGATCGCGGCGACGTACTTCTGCGCGGTGCCGTCCGTCATGTGCCTCTCCTGACTCGTCGTTGCCGGTCCGGGCCGCCTGCCGTGGCCGGTCAGAAGACCGCGTTGAACACCAGGCCGGAGAGCACCGCGCCGAGCAGCGGGCCGGCCACCGGAATCCAGGCGTAGGACCAGTCGGAGGTGCCCTTGTTGGGGATGGGCAGCAGTGCGTGGGCGATGCGCGGCCCGAGGTCGCGGGCCGGGTTGATGGCGTAGCCGGTGGGCCCGCCGAGCGAGAGGCCGATGCCGGCCACCAGCAGCGCGACGAGCAGGACGTTGATGCCGGACCCGTAGACGCCCACGTCGGCGCCCGGCACCTGCCCGATGCCGATGCCCTGGTTCTGGCCGAAGAACAGCAGCGGCAGCACCAGCCCCATGGTGGCGATGGTCTCGGTGGCCAGGTTGGCGGCCGGGTTGCGTACCTCCGGCGCGGTCGAGAAGATTCCCAGCGTGGGCTGCGCCTTGTCCGCCTCCGCGTTGGCCGCGAACTGCGCGTAGTACAGCGCCCACGCCAGGACGGCACCGAGCAGCGCGCCCACCATCTGCGCCGCCACGTACAGCGGCACCTTCGACCACTCCGTACCGCCCGCGACCGCCGAGCCCAGCGTCACCGCCGGGTTCAGGTGCCCGCCGGACAGCGGTGCCGCGGTGTAGGCACCGGCGAGCACACCGAAGCCCCACCCGAACGCGATGACCACCCAGCCCGCCGCCCGCGCCTTGGAGTGGTGCAGGGTGACGGCGGCGCACACGCCGGCGCCGAAGAGGATCAGCAGGGCCGTTCCGATGACCTCGCCGACGAAGATGTCCCCGTTGGAATACATGGCTGGCTCCTTGTCCCCGGCCCGGGGGAGCGAACCCCCGGTCCTCCGTGCAGGGTGGGTACTTCCCGTGCCACGGGGAGACGGCGGGCGCTCGGCCGCCGTGCCCCGCGCGGCGTCCGCGTCGAGCGTGCCGGTGCGCCGGAGCCGCCCCTGGGGAGTCGGGCAGCGCGCAGCGCTGCCACGCGGCCGGGGAGCCCGGCTGCGGCGGTGTTCCGACGGACACCCGGAAGTGTTCACCGCAGGTGACGGGGCGTCAAGGTGCCCGGGAGCGGAGGACGTCAGTCGCCGCGCCGCCGCCCCCGGCGCACCTCGTGACCCGGCGTGCCGGGCCGTCCCAGCACCCAACTGCTCACGCCCGCGTACGACTTGGCCGCCTTCTTCAGCGGCGCCAGGGCCGCCGCAGCCGGCCCGTGACCGGTCACGCTGCCCGGCGCGCACACCACCGTCGCCAGCGACAGCGTCACCGGCAGCCCGCCCGCCGACCACGGCACGTCCAGCACCGCCGCGGCGAACGGCTCCAGCTCGTCCGGCCCGGCCAGCACCAGGAAGTCGTCACCGCCGATGTGCCCCACCCGCGCCGTGGGCAGCTCCGCCGCCGTACGCGCCAGTGCCTGGCCCACGGCGCGGATCAGCGCGTCCCCCGCCGCGAACCCGGCACCGTCGTTGACCTGCTTGAACCCGTCCACGTCCAGCCAGCTCAGGGCGAACGCCCGGCCGTCCGCGACCCGCCGGTCCACCTCCGTGTTCACCGCGTCCGAACCGGGCAGCCGGGTCAGCGGGTTGAGCCGCGCCGCCTCCTCCACCCGGCTCTCGGCCAGCGCCCGCAGGATGTCCGCGAGATGGACGACGCCCACGCACCGGCCCTGCTCGTCCACCACCGCCACATCGTCCCCGGTCCGGTCCCGGTCGCCGTCCGTCACCACGTCCAGCACCTCCCAGGCGGTGGCGTCGGCGCCCACCGTCCGCGGCCGGTCGGCCAGCCGCAGCGCCGGGCGGTCGGCGTACAGCGCGTGGCCGTAGCGGCCGGACAGCGACAGCAGGAACCGGTCGCGGTCGATGGCCCGTACGGGAACGCCGTCCGGGTCCACCAGCAGCACGCCGGAGACACCGGGGAAACCCGTCAGATGGCTGCGCACCGCGCCCGCCGAGGCGGACATCGGCAGCAGTGCAGCAGGCTGGAGGAACTGCGTCACCGGCGGTCCGGACGGCGGCAGGAGTGCCCCTGCGCCGCCCGCGTCACCGCTCGCCACGGGCCCGTACCCGTCGGACGGCTCCGGCAGGAAGACATCGGCCGCCGGGCGCCGCGCGGGCGGCGCGAACAGGAACCCCTGCGCCAGCTGCGCACCCGCCGCGCGCACCGCCGCGTACTGCCGCTCCGTCTCCACCCCCTCCACCGCCAGCAGGCTCCCCAGCACCTCGCACAACTGCCGCATCGCCGCCACGGCGGCCCGCCCGCCCCGGTCCTCGGCCGGCTCCGCGCACAGCGAGGCGTCCAGCTTCACCAGGTCGGGGCCGAGGTCCCCGAGCAGCCGCAGCGGCAGATCGCCGTCGCCGATCCCGTCCGCACAGATGCGGTAGCCGTCCTGCCGCAGCCCCGCCACCGCGTCCAGCAGCGCCCGCCGCGGTACGTGCGTGAACGGCCCGCCGATGTCCACCGTGATCTCCCACGGGCGGCGGCCCACGTCCTGTACGGCCTTGCGCAGCGCGGTCACCGCCGGCTGCTCGGCGAGCGTCGCCGCGAACACGTTGACGTGCAGCGGCAGCAGCGTCTCCTGCTGCGCGGCGGCCCGTACCCCGAGCCCGGCCAGTTCGGCATCCAGGTCGGCGGACCGCCGGGCCGCCGTCAGCACGTCGCCGCGCTCGGGGCGGGCGAGTATCTCCAGGGCGGCGACCGAGCCGGTCGCCAGGTTCACGACGGGCTGAAAGGCGAATCGGAGCTGGTCCGTCCAGGCAGGCACGGCAGCAGCATGCCCACCGGAAACACCACCGGAGCGCGATTCACGCACTGTTCACGCACGCTTCCGGCACGTTCGGAGGGCGACCCGAGTCCACGCGTCACGGGGCCGTCCTCACCGCACCGCGATCACCACCGAGCCGTGCCCGAACAGCCCTTGGTTCGCCGCGATCCCCGCCCGCACCCTCGGCGCCTGCTGGGCCCTGGCTTGGCCGCGCGTCTGTCGGACGGCGGCCCGCGCCCACGCGCCACCGGGGCCGCCGTCACCGCACCGCGACCACCGCCGAGCCATGCCCGAACAGTCCCTGGTTCACCGCGACCCCCACCCGTGCCCCCGCCACCTGCCGTGCCCCCGCCTGCCCGCGCAACTGCCAGGTCAGCTCGCAGACCTGCGCGATCGCCTGCGCGGGCACGGCCTCGCCGAAGGACGCCAGCCCGCCGCTCGGGTTCACCGGCAGACGCCCGCCGAGCGCCGTCGCCCCGTCCCGCAGCAGCTTCGCGCCCTCGCCCTCGGCGCACAGCCCCAGGTCCTCGTACCACTGGAGCTCCAGCGCGGTGGACAGGTCGTACACCTCCGCCAGCGACAGATCGTCCGGCCCGAGCCCCGCCTCCTCGTAGGCGGCGCGGGCGATGGAGGGCCGGAAGGCGGTCGGCGGTTCCGGGGCGGCGGCCGAATCGGTCGCGATGTCCGGCAGGTCCAGGTCCGCACGGGGATAGCGCGGGGTCACGGTGGACACCGCCCGTATCCGTACGGGATCGGCCACCCCGCGACGGCGCGCGTACTCCGGACCGCACAGCACCAGTGCCGCCGCGCCGTCCGACGTGGCGCAGATGTCCAGCAGCCGCAGCGGGTCGGCGACCACGGGCGACGCGGCGACCTCCGCCGCCGTTACCGGCTTGCGGTAGCGCGCGTACGGATTGAGCGCGCCCGCCGCCGCGTTCTTCACCTTCACCCGTGCGAAATCCTCGGCCGTGTCCCCGTACAGCGCCATCCGGCGCCGTGCGTACAGCCCGAAATACGCGGGGTTGGTCGCGCCCAGCAGCCGGAAGCGCAGCCAGTCCGGGTCGTCGGGCCGGTCGCCGCCCGCCGGTGCGAAGAAGCCCTTGGGCGCCGCGTCCGCGCCCACCACCAGCACCACGTCCGCCAGGCCCGCGAGGATCTGCGCCCGCGCGGCGGCGATCGCCTGCGCCCCGGACGCGCAGGCCGCGTAGACGCTCGTCACCCGCGCGCCCTGCCAGCCCAGCGCCCGCGCGAACGTCGCGCCCGCCACGTACCCGGGATAGCCGCCGCGCACGGTGTCGGCGCCGACGACCGACTGCACCTCGCCCCACTCCAGGCCCGCGTCGGCGAGCGCCGCCCGCGCCGCCACCGTCCCGTACTCGACGAAACTGCGGCCCCACTTGCCCCAGGCGTGCAGCCCCACCCCGAGCACCGCGACATCACCGGTCACGCCCGCCCCCTGCCATCATGTGGCACCGGCCGCCACCACCACGTCGTCCACACCGTCTCGGCGTCCTCCCCGAGCACCCCGGGAACCACCTCGACCGGCATCCCCACCCGCAGATCCGCGACCGTCACCCCCGGCGCCGCCTGCCCCAGCACGACCATCCGCTCCGCCGCCAGCTCCACCGCCACCAGGGTGTACGGCTGCCACGGCACCTCCGGGTCCGAGACGTAGGGCGGCGGCGGCCGGTACCGCCCGTCCGTGTACGACCACACCGTGCCGCGCCGTGACAGCGGCACCTCCACCAGCTCCGTACCGGCACAGCCCGGGTTGCGGCAGAAGGATTCCACCCGCGGGAAGAACACCGCCCCACAGGCGCCGCACCGGGTCCCCAGCAGCCGGAAGTCCTCGGTGCCCGGCCCATCTCCATCCGTGTCCCCGTCCCCGGTGAACCACCCCGGCACCACCGGCCTGCGCGTACGTGCCACGAGCACCTCCAGCAACTGGCCAGGCAATCACGGAAACTGACGTGCCGTCAGGAGTCTGCCACGCCCCAACCACCCCACGGAACCCCGCCCCACCCGCCCATGCCCCGCCGTACGGAAAGGATCATGCCTTTCCCCCCGAATCCGTGTGAACCGGATGCGCCCGTACGGCGTCCACCAAGGCGGAGCCGGGGCACGGGGCCGACGGGGGTGGTTCCGCGCCCCGGTTCTGCGGTGTCTCGCTCAGTGCCCGCCGCTCAGCGCCCGCCGCCACACCGGAAAGTCGAAATACGTGTCCGGGAAGGTCTCCGGCGTGAAGGTGTAGTGCCACCACTCCTTGTCGTAGTTGCGGAATCCCGCCTTCTCCAGGCCCTGCTTCAACAGCAGCCGGTTCGCGCGTTGCCGACCCTGCACCCGGGGATCGAGGGTGTGCGCCAGGGTGTCGAAGCAGTCGAAGCCGGTTCCCATGTCGAGCGAGTTGTCGGGGAAGCGCTGCGCCTTCGGCGCGTAGCACTTCCGCAGGGGCTCGCCCGGGATGTACGGACGGGTGGGCGGGCCCGGCAGACGGACCAGTGTCAGGTCGACGGTGCTGCCGCGGCTGTGCCCGGACTTCTCGGCGATGTAGCCGTCCCGGAAGAGGGTCGACTTGTCGATCCGGGGATAGAACTCGCCCTTCATCCGCTGGTCCTTCAGGTCCTTGGCCCAGTCCACGAAGTGGTTCACGGCGCGCTGCGGCCGGTAGCAGTCGTACACCTTGAGCGTGTAGCCGCGGCGGAGGAAGGAGACCTGGGCGCGGTGGAGGGCACGGGCGGCGTCCCGGGTCAGGATGCACATCGGCTGCCGGTAGCCGGTGACCGGCACGCCCATGAAGTTGTGCGGCGTGAAGTAGCGGATCTCCTGGCGGATCGTCGGGTCCACGTCGCGCAGCGCGACGAACTCCGGCGGCGCCGTCCCCGCGGCGCCGCGTACGGCGGCGTCGGCCTTCGGTACGGTACCGGTCGCCTCCGGAACGGCGGCGGTGGTCAGGGCGACGGCGGCTGCGGTGACGGTGAGGCCGCGCAGCGCGGCAGCGAGTCTCGGCATGCCACTCGTCTACCACCGGCACCGCACGGCGTGTAAGGACCCGGCCGGACGGCCCGTTCAGGCAGCCACCATCTCCACCACCGCCAGGTCGCCCGCCTGATGCACTCCGGCCACCCGCAGCCCGGCCCCGGCCGCCAGTTCCGTCAGCTCCGCGACCCCGCGCTCCCGCGCGCCGAAGTAGACCAGCATCCGCAGGTCCATGCCGGTGTGCACCGACTCGCCGTCCGCACCGACCCGTTCCACGACCAGCACCCGGCCGTGCGCGCCCGCCGCCTCCGCGCACCGCCGCAGGATCGTGTGCGCCGCGTCGTCGTCCCAGTCGTGCAGGATCGCCGACAGGACGTAGCCGTCCGCCCCGGAGGGCAGCGCCCCGAAGAAGTCGCCCGCCACGGCGTCCCCGCGGTCCGCCAGCCCGGCCGCCGCCAGGGTGGCGCGGGCCGCCCGTACGGTCTCCGGCTGGTCGAACACGGTGCCCCGCATCCCGGGGTACGCGCTGAGCAGCGCCGCCAGCAGCGTGCCGTTGCCACCGCCGACATCCACGATCCGCCCGAGCGTGCCCCAGTCGAAGGCGGGCACCACGGCCTCGGCCCACGCCGCCACGTCGACGCCCATCTCCGCGTCGTAGCCGGCGGTCCGCTTCGGGGCCGCCCGCAGGTCCTCCCAGAAGGAACGGCCGTAGTGCCGGGGGTAGGCGGCCTCCCCGGTCCGTACGGAATGCAGCAGCGCCACGAACGCGAGATCGCCCCGGCCGAGCGCGGTCTCCGCGTCGAGCCGCCGCCGCACGCCGGACGGATGGCCGTCGCGCAGCTCCTCGCCGCGCGGCAGCAGCCCGTACCGCCCCTGGGCGTCCCGGCTGAACACCTCCACCGTCACCAGGTGCCGCAGGACCCGCTCCAGCACACCGGCGTCGGCCCCGGTGACCTCGGCCAGCTCCCGCGCCGTCCGCACCCCGTCCGCCAGATGATCGGCCACCCGCAGCGTCGCCGCGACCCGTACCGCCATCGGTGTCACCAGGTCCGCGATCGACCAGATCCCCCGGTCCCCGCCGTCGGCCATCGTGTCCGCCCTTCCGTCGTACGCTCCGGTCCCGCTGTGCGAACGCAGCAATCTACGTAATCGGCGGACGGATCAACCAATGGTTATCCACCGGCTCATGAGGTGCCGTCGGGCAGGCCGCGTACCCGTACGCGATAGCCCACCTCACCGCCACCCTGCCGCTCGACCACCACCCGCCCGTCCTCCAGCCGCGTCTCGTAGCGCTCGACCTCCGGACGCTCCCAGCCGTCACCGGCGTCCGGCACGACCAGGCCGCCGCCGTGCCGGCCGGGCTTCGGCGCCCACACCTCCAGCTCCGTGGCACCGTCCGCGCCCGCCACCGGCAGCACCGCGCCCGCGCGCGCCAGCACCGGAATCCGCGACAGCGGGGCGTCCACCAGCACCTGCCCGGGACCGTCGTACGCGCGCCCGCTCGCCGTGTCGTACCAGCGGCCGCGCGGCAGCCGCACCGCCCGTCGCGTCACCCCGGGCCCCAGCACGGGCGCCACCAGCAGCGCGTCGCCCAGCAGGAAGGCGTCCTCGCAGTCGCGCAGCTTCCGGTCGCGCGGCGCATGCCACCACACCGGACGGACGTACGGCGCGCCCGACAGCCGCGCCAGCTGCCCCAGCGTCACGAAGTACGGCAGCAGCCGCACCCGCTCCAGCAGCGCCGCCCGCGCGTGCTCCAGCACCTCCGACCCGTACTCCCACGGCTCCCGCCGCCCCGCGGTCATCGCCGAGTGCGTACGGAACAGCGGCAGGAAAGCGGCCATCTGGAACCACCGCAGATACAGCTCCGGCGACGGCACCCCCGAGAACCCGCCGACGTCCGGACCGCTGTACGGCACGCCGCACAGACCCATCCCCAGCACCAGCGACAGCGACGCCCGCAGCCCCGGCCAGCCGGTCGCCACATCACCCGACCACGTGCCCCCGTACCGCTGCATGCCCACCCACCCGGAGCGCGAGAACAGGAACGGCCGCTCCTCGGGACGCTGTTCCAGCAGCCCGTCATACCCGGCGCGCGCCATCGCCAGCCCGTACACGTTGTGGGCCTCCCGGTGGTCGCCGCCCCGGCCCTCCAGCGCGTGCCGCGCCGAGCGCGGCAGCGACGGATCGCCGAACGCCGCGAACGACACCGGCTCGTTCATGTCGTGCCACACCCCGGAGAAGCCCTGCGCCACCCGCTCCGCGTACAGCCCGCCCCACCACTTGCGCACCCGTGCGTCCGTGAAGTCCGGGAACACCGCCTCACCCGGCCACACCACCCCGCGCACCTCCCGGCCCCGCGCGTCCCGTACGTACGCGTCGGCCGCCGCCCCGCCCTCGTACACCGCGTTGCCCGGCTCCGCCTTCACCCCCGGATCGACGATGGACACCAGCCGCACACCCTCCGCGCGCAGCTCGCGCGCCAGACCGGGCAGGTCGGGGAACGCCGAGCGGTCCACGGTGAACACGCGGTGGCCGTCGAAGTGGTCGATGTCCAGATGCACGGCGGACAGCGGCAGCCCGCGCTCCTGGTAGCCGGAGACCACCCGCCGCACCTCCGCCTGGCTGCCGAAGCCCCACCGGGCGTGCTGCGGGCCCAGCGCCCACGCGGGCGGCAGCGCGGGCGTCCCGGTCAGCGCCGTCCAGCACTGCAGGACACGGGCCGGCGTGCCGACCAGGATCCAGTAGCGCAGCGGGCCGCCGTCCATCCGCAGTTCGGCGCAGCCCGGCCGGTCGTGCCCGGACCCGGCCCCCTCCACGCCCTCGCGCAGCGTCACCGTGCCGTCCCAGGAGTTGTCGTGGAAGACCAGATGCGTACCGGCGTCCGCCACCACGAACTGCACCGGCATCGTGACGGACAGCGGATCGTCGCCCGGCACGAACGCGCCGCCCGGGTCGGTGTTCCACAGCCGGTACGTGCCCGCGCGCAGCCGCGGCCCCGCCGACCGGCCGCCCAGCCCGAAGAACCGCGCGTCGGCCGCCACCTCCGCACGCTGCACCCACCGCGAGTCCCCGGCCCGCTCGCCCGGTACGTCACCGTCGTCCCCGGGCACCCGGTCCCACCAGCGCGGCGGCAGCTCCCGCCGCAGCACCACACCGCCCGGCGTCCGGACGTCCACCGCGCCGTGCCGCGAGACCGTCACCGTCACCCGCTCCGCCACCACCCGCCAGCCGCCCTCCGTGTCGGGCTCCAGCACCGCCCGCGCGTCCGGCTCCGGACACCCGCCGGCCAGCGCGTACGACGGCTCCGGCGCCGCGCCGTCCCAGCCGCAGAACACCGCGCCGCCCGCCGCCACCCGCACCCGCAGCGACGAACGCGCGAAATGGATCACCCCGCCGCCCGGCCGCGGCTCCATGCACACCGCCGCGCCCGGCACCCGCGCCCGTTCCGGGCCGCGCCGCGGCAGCCCCAGCGCGTCCGCCCGGCGCCGCCGCCACGCCCACCGCCACGTCCGCAGTCCCCGTACCGAGCCGAGGGCCCGGACCGCGCCGACCACCCTGTCCCACCGCACCGACCACACCTGATCACGCCCGTCCATGCTGCTCAGCCTGCCATCGACGGTGCGGCGCGGGGGCACCGTTCAACTCCCGTTCACCCGGGAAGAACCGGGAGCCCACCCACGGCACACCGGTGCCGCCCGCACGGCGCGCGCCGGCCGCCGGAGCGCGCCCGGACCCGCCCGCCGCCGCCCCCGAATGTGCGGCCGACCCTGGCGCACAAGTCGATCACGTGGCATCGTCCTGCCCAGCCGTGTCACACGCACGCGCCCCCGCGCTGCGCCGGGGCGACCCTCCGGCCGTACGGGGACCACGCACACCGCGTACCGCACGCCCACACCGCGTCCACGCAACGCCGCGTACAGCCGGGAGCCGATCATGACCACCGCACCGCAGTCCGTTCCGCAGCCGGAACCCCTCTGGCAGCCCGGCCCGGACCGCATCGCCGGCGCCCGGCTCACCCGCTTCCACGACTGGGCGGCCGCCCACCACGGCGCCCCCGCGCGCGACTCCGGCGACCCGGTCGCGGACTACGCCGCGCTGCACCGCTGGTCCGTGACCGAGCTGTCCCGTTTCTGGCAGGCCGTCGCCGACTGGTTCGACGTCCGCTTCGCCACCCCGTACGACACCGTGCTCGCCGACCGCGCCATGCCCGGCGCCCGCTGGTTCCCCGGCGCCACCCTCAACTACGCGGAACACGCCCTGCGCGCCGCCGAGGACCCGGACCGCGCGGACGCCCCCGCGCTGCTGTACGTGGACGAGACCCACGAACCGGCCACCGTCACCTGGTCCGCGCTGCGCACCCAGGTCGGCTCCCTCGCCGCCGAACTGCGCCGCCTCGGCGTACGGCCCGGCGACCGCGTCAGCGGCTACGTCCCCAACGTCCCGCAGGCCGTCGTCGCCCTCCTGGCCACCGCCGCCGTCGGCGCGGTGTGGACCTCCTGCGCCCCCGACTTCGGCGCCCGCAGCGTCCTGGACCGCTTCCAGCAGGTCGAACCGGTCGTCCTGTTCACCGTCGACGGCTACCGCTACGGCGGCAAGGAACACGACCGCCGCGACACCGTCGCCGAACTCCGCCGCGAACTGCCCACCCTCAGGGCCGTCGTGCACATCCCCCTCCTGGGCACCCCCGCCCCCGAAGGCGCCCTGGAATGGGCCGACCTCACCTCCGCCGCCACCGAGCCGGTCTTCGAACAGGTCCCCTTCGTCCACCCCCTGTGGGTCCTGTACTCCTCCGGAACCACCGGACTGCCCAAGGCCATCGTCCAGTCCCAGGGCGGCATCCTCCTGGAACACCTCAAGCAGACCGGCCTGCACTGCGACCTCGGCCCCGACGACCGCTTCTTCTGGTACACCTCCACCGGCTGGATGATGTGGAACTTCCTCGTCTCCGGCCTCCTCGTGGGCGCCACGATCGTCCTCTACGACGGCAGCCCCGGCCACCCGGACACCGCCGCCCAGTGGCGCATCGCCGAACGCACCGGCACCACCCTCTTCGGCACCTCCGCCGCGTACGTCATGGCCTGCCGCAAGGCCGGTGTGCACCCCGGCCGCGACCTCGACCTCTCCGCCGTCAAATGCGTCGCCACGACGGGCTCCCCGCTGCCGCCCGACGGCTTCCGCTGGCTGCACGACGAGGTGGCCGCCGACCTGTGGATCGCCTCCGTCAGCGGCGGTACGGACGTGTGCAGCTGCTTCGCCGGCGCCGCGCCGACCCTGCCCGTGCACATCGGCGAACTCCAGGCCCCCTGCCTCGGCACCGACCTCCAGGCATGGGACCCGCACGGCAAGCCGCTCATCGACGAGGTCGGCGAACTCGTCGTCACCAACCCCATGCCGTCCATGCCCGTCCGCTTCTGGAACGACCCCGAAGGCACCCGCTACCACGACAGCTACTTCGACACCTACCCCGGCGTCTGGCGGCACGGCGACTGGATCACCCTCACCTCGCGCGGCTCGGTCGTCATCCACGGCCGCTCCGACTCCACCCTGAACCGCCAGGGCGTACGGATGGGCTCCGCCGACATCTACGAGGCCGTCGAACGCCTCCCCGAGATCCGCGAATCCCTCGTCATCGGCCTCGAACTGCCCGACGGCGGCTACTGGATGCCGCTGTTCGTCCACCTCGCGCCCGGCGCCGTCCTGGACGACGCGCTGCGCGACCGCGTCAAGCGCACCCTGCGCGAACAGTGCTCCCCGCGCCACGTCCCCGACGAGATCATCGAGGCCCCCGGCGTGCCCCACACCCTCACGGGCAAGCGCATCGAGGTCCCGGTCAAGCGGCTCCTCCAGGGCACGCCGCTGGAGAAGGCGGTCAACCCGGGATCGGTGGACAACATCGAACTGCTCCGGTTCTACGAGCGGATCGCGGTGGAGCGGGCGGCGGGCTCCGTGGACCAGGAGAAGTAGGCGCGTGGGTGGAGGGCTCTGCCGCTCCATGAGGTAGGTCGTGTCTTTTGGAGCAGCGTGGAGCAGCCCGCGGGGTCTGGGGAGGGGGCACCTCCCGCGCCTGTACAGGGCTGTGGGGGAGCCGCGCAGGCGGGGCATTGCCCGCGGACCGGGTGTCCGTGGGTGATGCGGCAACGCCGCGCGGGGGTGCCTCCCAGCGGTAGTCGGGGGAGTGCCGTGCCTGGGGATGCCTCCCAGCAGCCAGCTGGGGGAGCCGCGGGCCCAGGAGGGGCCGAAGGCACGGCCTGGCCGCGCGGGCCGTCCCGGGCGGCCGTTGTCAGACCCCCCGACTACTCTCAGTCACCAGTGCAGCTCGTGGAGCGAGCCGCACGCACCGACCGAGGGGGAGTCATGGCAGCACCGTCCCGACACAGCACACCCGCCGACCCGAGCGGCCCCGCCGCCGCGCGCCGCATGCTGCGGCGCGAAGTCCCCAGCACCGCCGCCGTCCTGGCGGACGCGCAGGACTTCGCGGCTATGCGCCGCTACCGCACCTTCCCGTTCGACGACCACACCGCCTACCTCCAGCAGATGGAGACCCTGCTGCGCTCCCTGACCGCCCAGGGCATCCACACCACCGTCACCCTCTTCGACCCGGTCGCGTACGAAACGTTCTGCACCGACGCCGACCTGGACCCCGACCGCCCCGACAGCCGCTCCCGGTATACGGCCGAACTGGCCTGCACGGGCGCCACCGTGCCGTATCGCGGCGAAACCCTGACCCGCCTGCTGCCCCTGCTCATCGACGAGGCGGAGCGCCAGGCGACCTGGGAGCGGGCCACCGCCCTCCTGGCCCGCACCGGCGCCTGCGCCGACTGCGGCGAGGACCTGGCCCGCGCCGCCTTCGCCCGCGCCTCCCGCGCGGTCACCTCGCTGCTGGACACCCTCGGCGACGGCACCCACCACCTGGTGTGCAGTGTCCCCGCGAGCGGCGCCCCGCTCCTCGCCGTCCTGCACGCCGCCTCCGACGACGACGGCCGGCTGGAGCTGTCCGAGGCCGCGACGCTGCTCTTCTGCACGGTCCTCGCCGTCGGCGTCGCCCTGCGCAGCCCCGGCGGCATCGTGTCGCGCACGAGCGGGACCGACGACCGCGACGCGGTCCGCGGCTGGATCCTGCGCGACGCCTGGCTGCACCCGCTCAGCGCCGCCGAGGTCTTCACGGCCTACTGCACCGACGCCGACTCCGGCGAACCGGTCCCGCCCGAGCACGGCGTCGACTACCACGCGGGGCTCACCCTGCCCGACCCACCACCGACGGAAGGCCACGACCACCGGTGACGGCAGCCGCGGGGGAGGGGCGGCCGGCTCCCGGCGCCACGCCGAAAACGCCGGACGGCCGCCCCGCCACGAGGGCGGGACGGCCGTCCGTACCAGCTCAGCCGCGCTCCGGCGATCCGGTGATCACTCCCCGGAAAGCACCGCCTGCGCGGCGGCGCGCGCGTCCTCGGCGGTGTCCGCGGCCCGCGCCGCGGCGGCCGCACGCTCGCACTGCGCCAGCGTGTGCTTGGCCAGCGTCGCGCGCACGTAGGGAATCGACGCCGCGCCCATGGACAGGCTCGTCACGCCCAGACCCGTCAGCACACACGCCAGCAGCGGATCGGAGGCCGCCTCGCCACAGACACCACAGCTCTTGCCCTCGGCCTTCGCGGCCTCGGCCGAGACCGCCACCAGGTCGAGCAGCGCCGGCTGCCACGGGTCCTGCAGCCGCGAGACCGCACCGACCTGACGGTCGGCGGCGAAGGTGTACTGCGCCAGGTCGTTGGTCCCCAGCGACAGGAACTCGACCTCCTGAAGGATCGACCGGGCGCGCAGCGCGGCGGACGGAATCTCCACCATCGCGCCGAACTTCGCCTGCAGCCCCGCCTCGCGGCACGCGTCGGCGAACGCCTTCGCGTCGGTACGGTCGGCCACCATCGGGGCCATGACCTCAAGGTAGACCGGCAGTCCGGCGGCGGCCTCGGCCAGCGCGGCCAGCTGCGTACGGAGCACCTCGGGGTGGTCCAGCAGCGTCCGCAGACCGCGCACGCCCAGAGCGGGGTTCGGCTCGTCGCCCGGCGTCAGGAAGTCCAGCGGCTTGTCGGCGCCCGCGTCCAGCACGCGCACCACGACCCGGCCCTCGGGGAACGCCTCCAGCACCTTGCGGTACGCCTCGGCCTGCTTCTCCTGCGACGGCGCCTTCTTGCTGTCGTCGAGGAAGAGGAACTCCGTACGGAACAGCCCGACGCCCTCGGCACCCGCCTCCACGGCCGCCGGCACGTCCGAGGGACCGCCGACGTTCGCCAGCAGCGGCACCTTGTGCCCGTCCGAGGTGGCACCCGGACCGGTCGAGGCGGCCAGTGCGGCCTTGCGGGCCTGGGCGGCCTGCTCCAGCTCCGCGCGCTTCTCGGCGCTCGGGTTCACGAAGATCTCGCCAGTGCTGCCGTCGACGGCGACGACGGTGCCCTCGACCAGCTCGCCCGCGCCCGGCAGCGCGACCACGGCCGGCACCCCCAGCGCCCGCGCGAGGATCGCGCTGTGGCTGGTCGGGCCGCCCTCCTCGGTCACGAACCCGAGCACCAGCGTCGGGTCCAGCAGCGCCGTGTCGGCGGGCGCCAGGTCCCGCGCGATGAGCACGTACGGCTCGTCGCTGTCCGGCACGCCCGGCATCGGCACGCCCAGCAGGCGCGCGACGATGCGGTTGCGCACGTCGTCGAGGTCGGCGACCCGCCCGGCCAGGTACTCACCGGCACCCGCCAGCAGCGCCCGGTAGGCGGCGAACGCGTCGTACACACCGCGCTCGGCGGTGCTGCCCACGGCGATGCGCCGCTCGACGTCGGCCATCAGCTCGGGGTCCTGGGCCATCATGGCCTGGGCCTCCAGCACGGCCTGCGCCTCGCCGCCCGCCAGGTTGCCCCGCGCGATCAGATCGGCAGCCACAGCTTCCACGGCCTTGCGGGCACGCCCCTGTTCGCGCTCCGCCTCCTCCGCCGGGATCTGCTTGGCCGGCGGCTCCAGCACCGCCGTGCCCATGTGCCGCACCTCGCCGATCGCCACACCGTGGCTCACGCCGACGCCTCGCAGCGTTGTCTCCATTTCACCCGTCTCCGGTTGGTGCGGCGGTTCACTGCCGCCGCGGTGGATGTCGTACGTGCCGTCAGGACGGCGGGGGCCTACTGCCAGCTGAAGAGCCGCTCGCCCGCCTTGACCTCGCCGTCCTCGACGACCTCGCCGAGGGAGTCGGCGGTCGCCTCCAGCGCGACGACGGGGCAGACCGGCGACTTGCCGGCCTCTTCGACGGCGGCCGGGTTCCAGCGCACGACGGCCTGGCCGCGGGTGACGGTGTCGCCCTTGTTGACGAGCAGCTCGAAGCCCTCGCCGTTGAGCTGGACGGTGTCGATTCCGAGGTGCGTCAGCACGCCGTGGCCCTCGCCGTCGACGACGACGAACGCGTGCGGGTGCAGCGAGACGACGACACCGTCGACGGGCGAAACGGCTGCCGACGGCTCACGTACCGGGTCGATGGCGGTACCGGGACCCACCATCGCGCCGGAGAACACCGGGTCGGGCACGGCCGCGAGTCCGATGGCGCGTCCAGCGAGCGGGGACGTCACGGTGGTCATGGGAGTCCTCCCAGGGGTGGAGATGTATCAGGCCGCCGTCACTACCTGTCCTGGACGGCGTGCCGATCAGAGCGTAAGTCATAAGAAGTGAGGGTTCCGCACGCGCAACACCGCCCCCGGAGCACCGGCCCCGGGGATTCGATTTGCCCCGTCCGGCGCATCCCTGTACTGTCTGACTCCTGCCCCGGTCCGACAAAACGCGATCACTTCGCGGAACGGACGGAGGCGGCACTCCATCAGAACTGATCGAGATTTTCGACCTCGTTTCTGCATGTCTGCGGAAAAGACGGTGGATCGAAAGCCCGAAACGGCCTGATAGAGTGGTGGAACACCGAAGGGAAGCGCCCGGAGGGCCCGGTGAAACGGGACCGAAGGAAGCGTCCGTTCCTTGAGAACTCAACAGCGTGCCAAAAGTCAACGCCAGATATG
>NZ_LGCW01000219.1:0-296 GCF_001279365.1 Streptomyces sp. NRRL F-5755
CCCACAGGGTCCCCCCTGCAGTACCATCGGCGCTGAAAGGCTTAGCTTCCGGGTTCGAAATGTAACCGGGCGTTTCCCTAACGCTATGACCACCGAAACCCTATCGGGTTCTAGCGAACAAGCACACTCTTCAATTAAGTAAATGAATCAGTGGAACTTGGTTCACCGACGCTGCGACTGTTCGCAACCCGGGAACCACACAGTGGACGCGAGCAACTGAGGACAAGCCCTCGGCCTATTAGTACCAGTCAACTCCAACCGTTACCGGTCTTCCATATCTGGCCTATCAACCCAGT
>NZ_LGCW01000220.1:0-289 GCF_001279365.1 Streptomyces sp. NRRL F-5755
TTGATGCAGCGTTCGACGGTGTTCCGCTGCTTGTAGGCCTCGCGGTCGAAGGCCGGTGGCCTGCCGCCTCGGCTGCCGAGCCGTTTGCGGTTCGCGGCCGGGTCGGCAGGCTGCGGGATCACCGCCCGGATCCCGCGCCGCCGCAGATGGCCGCGGATCGCCCCAGAGGAATACGCCTTGTCCGCCAGGACCGAGACCGGTGCCGTCCGCGGTCTGCCGACCGGCCGGGACACCCGGATCCGGGCCATGACCTTCTCGAATGCGGGTGCGTCACCGGCCTGGCCCGGGG
>NZ_LGCW01000221.1:0-285 GCF_001279365.1 Streptomyces sp. NRRL F-5755
GACACGGCCGAGCAGCAGGGCGAGCAGACCGTGCGGGATCGGGCGCAGGAGTGGTTGCGGCGGATGTGATCGGGGTCCGTATGCGCTGACGGCGCCCGGCCGGGCTCGTACGCGCGGACCGGTGCCTGGTCGGGGCGGTCCGTGCGGTCCTGTCGCACCCGTACCGCCGGGATGACCTCCGCGCCGATCGACGGAGTGGTCGCCGTGATCGACCAGCTGGAGTACGAGCACGACGACACGGCCGAGCAGCAGGGCGAGCAGACCGTGCGGGATCGGGCGCAGGAG
>NZ_LGCW01000222.1:0-281 GCF_001279365.1 Streptomyces sp. NRRL F-5755
CGCCAGCGTTCGTCCTGAGCCAGGATCAAACTCTCCGTGAATGCTTCCGGGCTATCCCGGTTACACACACGGGAGCGGAACAGAAAGCGGAATAGGCTTTCCGTTCACAGCGTCCTCGCTGTGTGTGCCACCCGCACCCCTAGGGTGCCGGTGGGCTTTTCAAAGGAACCTCATCCTCCGGCTGATGCCGGTGGACGGGGTATCAACATATCTGGCGTTGACTTTTGGCACGCTGTTGAGTTCTCAAGGAACGGACGCTTCCTTCGGTCCCGTTTCACCGG
>NZ_LGCW01000223.1:0-277 GCF_001279365.1 Streptomyces sp. NRRL F-5755
CCCGTCCGGCTCCGGCAAGTCCACCCTGATGCACTGCATGGCCGGACTGGACGCGATATCTGGCGGCTCGGCCCTGATCGGCGACACCGAGCTGAACGGCCTGAAGGACAAGCACCTGACCCGGCTGCGCCGCGACAAGATCGGCTTCATCTTCCAGGCGTTCAACCTGCTGCCCACCCTGACCGCGCTGGAGAACATCACGCTGCCGATGGACATCGCCGGGCGCAGGCCCGACCGGCAGTGGCTGGACCGCGTCGTCGAGACCGTCGGCCTGTCC
>NZ_LGCW01000224.1:0-275 GCF_001279365.1 Streptomyces sp. NRRL F-5755
CCGCGGCCGGCAAGGGGATCAGGGTGCTGGACGCCCCGGTCTCCGGCGGCGAGGCCGGCGCCGTCGAGGCGGTGCTGTCCATCATGGTCGGCGGCGCCCAGGAGGACTTCGACGCCGCCTACCCGCTGTTCGAGGCCCTGGGCACGACCATCGTGCGCTGCGGTCCGCACGGCTCCGGGCAGACCGTCAAGGCGGCCAACCAGCTCATCGTCGCCGTCAACATCCAGGCGTGCGCCGAAGCCGTCGTCTTCCTGGAGAAGTCCGGCGTCGACCTG
>NZ_LGCW01000225.1:0-275 GCF_001279365.1 Streptomyces sp. NRRL F-5755
CCGCGGCCGGCAAGGGGATCAGGGTGCTGGACGCCCCGGTCTCCGGCGGCGAGGCCGGCGCCGTCGAGGCGGTGCTGTCCATCATGGTCGGCGGCGCCCCGGAGGACTTCGACGCCGCCTACCCGCTGTTCGAGGCGCTCGGTAAGACCATCGTGCGCTGCGGCCCGCACGGGGCGGGGCAGACCGTCAAGGCGGCCAACCAGCTCATCGTCGCCGTCAACATCCAGGCGTGCGCCGAAGCCGTCGTCTTCCTGGAGAAGTCCGGCGTCGACCTG
>NZ_LGCW01000226.1:0-269 GCF_001279365.1 Streptomyces sp. NRRL F-5755
GAGAGGTCCACGAAGGTGGCCCGGCAGGTCGGCCCGGCACATACGCCGAGACGAGCGGGGCCGAGCGTGGCGATCACGGAGGCCAGTGCGCTGAGCGTGGTCGCGGCAAGGTGCGCCGCGCAGCGGTCGGTATCGGACGTCACCTCGGTCCGCCAGCGGTCGTCCTCGTGGCGCAGTACCGGGGTGGCGCGGCTGCGGCGCAGACCGTCGTTGATCAGAGCCGCGGCTTCGGCCGCGTCCGTGTTCGCCTGTTCGAGCACCTCGCGCAG
>NZ_LGCW01000227.1:0-266 GCF_001279365.1 Streptomyces sp. NRRL F-5755
TTGAGAACTCAACAGCGTGCCAAAAGTCAACGCCAGATATGTTGATACCCCGTCCACCGGCATCACGCCGGAGGATGAGGTTCCTTTGAAAAGCCCACCAGCACCCTAGTGGTGCGGGTGGCACACACAGCGAGGACGCTGTGAACCGGGGGACTATTCCTCTCCTGGTTCCGCTCTCGTGTGTGTTGACCCGATTACGGGTAAACATTCACGGAGAGTTTGATCCTGGCTCAGGACGAACGCTGGCGGCGTGCTTAACACATGCA
>NZ_LGCW01000228.1:0-264 GCF_001279365.1 Streptomyces sp. NRRL F-5755
CGGTGCGTTTCGGCCTTTCGGCTTCTGCGCGGTTCCAACCTTACCAGATCCGTTCGGCGTTTCCGCTTTCCGTTTCCGGCTCCCTGCTGGAGCGGGATGACCTTCCGGCTTTCGCTTTCCGGCCTTTCCGACTCTATCAGATCCGTTTTCCGTTCCGGGCTTCCAGTGAAGGAAGCTGACCGGTTCGAATTTGAATCCGATTCCCCGTCGGAGGGGGTTGTTCGCGCCTTCCGGCGTGATCACTACTTTAGCGGCTTTTCCCGT